>PNNE01000409.1 GCA_013824055.1 Rhodobacter sp.
GCGCGGCCCGACAAAGGTGCCGCCCGTCCAGATCGTGAAGACGATGGCAACTGCGGCAAAGGCCATCAGCATCCCAAGCAGGCGAACGTCGAGTTCCAGCGTGTCGATCACGCTGCGGCGGGACGCAACTTCCTGGGGCGCAAGCCCTGACTGCGACATGGTGGTGGTCCTCCCTCTTCCCCTGAAGTGGCGGCGCCCCGATGTTCGGGACGCCGCCAGGTCTTGGCCTTGCGGCGAGGTTATTCGCAGACGGCCAGGCCGGTCACGCCGGCACAAAGGACCTCCTTGGTGATCCAGCCCGCGTCCAGCACCACGTTCAGGTTGTCCCTGGTGATCGGTTGCGGCGCCAGCAGAACCGCGTTCAGCTCCTTGCCCGAAGGCGAGGTGAACCTGGTCGCACCGGGGATCGCATCCATCGCCGTGCCCTGCGCCAGCGCGACCGCGATCTCGCCGGCCGCCTTGCCCAGTGCACGGCTGTCCTTCCACACGGAAACGGTCTGCGTGCCCAGAGCCACGCGGTTCAGCGCGGCCATGTCGCCGTCCTGACCCGACACCGGGATCCCGGCCATGCCCTGCGCCGTCAGCGCCGCGACAACGCCACCGGCGGTGCCGTCGTTCGAGGCGACCACAGCGTCAACGCCGTTGTCGGTCTCGGTCAGGATCTGCTCCATGTTCCGCTGGGCATTGGCCGGCTGCCAGTCATCGGTATAGGCTTCGGCGACGATGGTGATGTCACCCGCGTCGATGGCCGCCTGCAGCACTTCCTGCTGGCCGCCGCGCAGGAAGTCGGCGTTCGGGTCAACGGGCGAACCCTTGATCATCACGTAACGGCCCTTCGGCATCGCTTCCAGAACGGCACGGGCCTGCATCCGGCCAACCTCGACGTTGTCGAAGGTCAGGTAGAAGGCGCGCGGGTCGTCGATCATGCGGTCATAGCCCACGACCGGGATACCGGCGTCGGCCGCGGCATCCAGCGCCGGCCCGATCGAAGCCGAGTCCTGCGCCAGGATGATCAGAGCAGAGCAGCCCTGCGTGATCATGCCTTCGATGTCGGCAAGCTGCTTGGAGGCCGAGGTCTGCGCGTCGGCCGAGATGTATTCGGCCCCGGCGGCATCCAGAGCGCCCTTGATCGCGGCTTCGTCGGTCTTCCAGCGCTCTTCGCGGAAGTTCGACCACGAAACGCAGACCTTCAGGTCCTGGGCCGCAGCCGCCGAGGTCAGGCCCGCAATCGCGACGGATGCGAGCAGAAGGGTCTTTTTCATTCCAGTTCCTCCCTGGGAATCACCGGCTTTTGCTGCCGGTCTGGCGACGATCGCCTGCAGTGATCTGACGCGGATGCGTCTTCGTTGTCAAATAATAAATTTGGCAATAATTCTTGCAGTCCAGGTTGCGCTGCCCACTCGAACTCGCGGCAGGACTGGAAGCGGCCTCGCTGTTTTCCGCTTCTGGACTCCTGGAAATCACGCCGCTTTCAACAGGGTCGAGACGTAGTCCAGGCTTGCGCGAAGATGCGCGGCAAGGTCGGGATCGTTCTGCACCTCGGGACTGAACGGTTCCATAGAGACGAACCCCGCATATCCGGCCGCCTTCAAGCCACGCAGTTGTGCGATGTTGCCCACCCGGTCGCCCACGAAGATCAGGCCACGGTCCGGCTCTGCCAGGTCGCCTGGCGCAAGGTCCGTCCGGGCAATGCCCGACATGTGCGCCAGCCCGATATGCTGGGGGAAAAGCTGCGTATCGCCGCAGCGGAAATACTGGAACGTGTCGTAGCACAGCTTGAAAGCGTCCCAGCCGTCGACATCGCCCACCGCGGCCACTGCCATGTCCTGCCGCTTCATCGTCGAGCCCGTCATCCCCAGCGGCTCGACATAGCCGGTGATCCCGTGCGCCAGCAGGATCGGCCGCAACTGGCGCAAGCCGTCGCGAAGGTTCTTCTCGCACTCTGCCTCGGTCCAGCCGTGATCCTTGTCGTGGACCGGGCACAGCACCACGCCCGGGGCGCCAAGGGCGGCTGCGCAGGCGATGATCGCCTCGGCCTCGTTGGCGCGGGCGGGCGACCAGTCGTTGAACCGTTGCAGGGCGTTGACCGAGGCGACCTCCAGGCCGGCATCCTGCAACCGTGCCCGGACATCGCGCGCCGGGGTGCCGTCGGCGAACTCGCGCCCTTCGATGTCATTGCGGATCTCCACCGCCTGCACCCCGACCGAAGTGGCAAGCGCGATGAACGCATCCAGGGGCAGTTGCGGCGCGCAGGTCCGGTTCAGGGCAAGGCGGATCGACATGGCTTGCATCTCTTCAGGTTGGGTTGAAACGATGGGTCCGGTCCCGCTGTCGCAGCCGGATCGGGGAATTCGCAGCCGGGGGCAGCGTTGACGCGATGCCCGCGCGCCCGAGTCAGTGACCTTGCGAAGATCGGTCAGGCCGTCCCGCGTGGTCCGGCTTGACCGACCGTCAGCCAGCGCTGTTCGCGCGACGAGGTCAGGATCGTCTCGACCAGCGTCTGGATGCGCAGACCCGCGCGGAAGTTGAACGGCTCGGGCGAGGCTCCGGCGATGGCGTTGACATAGCCCGCGACCTCGATCGCCTTCAGGTCGTTGAACCCGATCTGGTGGCCCGCTGCGACGCAGAACAGGCCGTAGGGCGAATGGTCGGGCGAGGCTTCGATGCGCCGGAACCCCTGACGGCCCTTGCGGTCGGTGGTGTCGAAGTAGTGCAGCACGTTGAAATGCTCCTGGCTGAAGGCCAGCGCCCCCTTGGTGCCGTAGACCTCGAAGTCGTGCTGCATCTTGCGGCCGGTTGCGATCCAGTTGCCCTCGATGCTGCCCGAAGCGCCGTTCTCGAACCGCAGGAAGGCGCGGCCCACGTCGTCAACCGTCACCGCGCGGCGCGACCCGCGCCCGTCGGGACGTTCCGCGATCATCGTCACGCAGTCGCCCATCACCTTCGTCACCGGCCCGCACAGGAACTCGGCCGTTGCCAGCGCATGGCTGCCGATGTCGGCCAGCGCGCCGCCACCCGCCGGGTCATGCCGGAAGGTGAAGGGGCCATTGGCGTCCGCCATGTAGTCCTCGCAGTGGATGCCGCGATAGCCGCGGATCTCGCCCAGCTCCCCCGCCCGGATCATCTCGCGCGCGGTCTGGAGCATCGGGTTGCAGAGGTAGTTGAACCCGACTTGCGTCTTCACGCCCTTGGCCTCGGCGGCCAGCGTCATCTCCAGCGCGTCCTGGGCCAGGGGCGCCAGCGGCTTTTCGCAGTAGACGTGCTTGCCCGCGGCGATGGCGGCCAGCGACATTTCCTTGTGCAGCGCGTTCGGCGCGGTGATCGACACCAGGTCGATCTCGGGGTTCTCGATGATGTCCTGCCAGCGCGCGGTGCCCTTGGCGAAGCCCAGTCTGGCGGGCGCGTTCGGCGGCTTCGGGGGTGATGTCCGCGACCGTGTGGAGGTCGAGGTCATAGGCCAGCTCGAACACGCGCGGGGCCGAGGTAAAGCCGAACACATGGGCCTTGCCCATGAAGCCGGTGCCGATCAGGCCGATGCGGAGGCGGGGTTTGGTCATTTCGCAAGTTCCCTAAGGCCGCCGATCGCGGCAGCGTTCACGACAAGCGCCGGGTCCAGTTTCCCGGCGAAGTAATCCAGCACGTTCTGCACCGAGGCGATGGCCATCCGCTCGGCACATTCCACCGTCAGCGCGGCATTGTGCGGCGTCAGCACGACCTGGTCGAGGCCGAAGAGCGGGTGGTCCCTGCCGGGGGGTTCGGCATCGAAGACCTCGATCCCCGCGCCGCCCAGACGACCTGCGCGCAGGGCGGTCGCAAGTGCGGCTTCCTCGATCAGCCCACCCCGGGCAGTGTTCACCAGCACGGCGGTCGGCTTCATCAGCGCCAGCTCGGCAGCCCCAAGCACGGCCCGGTCCGCACGCGGCAGGTGCAACGACACCGCATCGGCCTGGGCCAGCGCCGGGGCCAGATCGGTGGCCCGCGTCGCACCCTCCGGCCAGCCGCCTTCGGGGATGTAGGGGTCATGGGCGTGAACCTCCATCCCGAAGGCGCGGGCGAGGGCGGCAAGCTTCTGCCCGATCCGGCCGAAGCCCAGGATCAAGAGCCGCTTGCCCGCGACCTCCTGCGTCTGCAGCCCGTTGCGCCAGCCCCAGTTGCCCTCGCGCGTGGCGCGGTCGGCAGCGATCAGGCGGTGGGTGGCCGCCAGGATCAGCATCATCGCATGTTCCGCCACGCCCGAGGAGTTCACGTCGCCGACGATGCACAGCGGAATGCCGCGCGCGTTCAGCGCGGCCACGTCCACCGCGTCATAGCCGACCCCGTGGCGCGAGACGATCTGCAACCCCGGCGCCTTGGCGATCGAGGCCGCGGACAGCGGCTGCGTGCGGATCACCAGCGCGTCGGCCTTCGACAGACAGGCCTGGTACGAGGATTCGGAGATCTCCTCGACATAGTCGAAGCTCACGCGGGCCGCGCGCAAGAGGTCCAGACCCGAGGGGTGCAGTTTCCCGGCGACCAGAAGATGCGGCATCAGTAGGCCCCCTTCTCGGTCTTGCCCGCCGCCCCGCCCGCCGCCACCCCATCGGTCAGCTTGCGAAAGCCCGCGACGGCCGCCCCGGCTGCGGCGGCAAGAAACCGGCTGTCCCCGCCGACGGTGGTCATGTCGAAGCCCCAGCCGACGGCCTTTGCGGCATAGTCGGGTGTCCCGCAGTGCAGCGCGGCGCGGATGCCGTTTGTCTTGCAGGCCGCAAGGATGGTGTGCAGGGCGGCGATCATCTCGGGTTCTTCGCGGTCGAAGCCGGGGGCAAGGCGGCCCTGCGTCAGGCTCAGGGTCAGGTCGGCGGGGCCGACGTAGATCCCGTCCAGTCCTGGCGTCGCGGCGATGGCGTCCAGGTTCGCCATCCCCTCGGCCGTCTCGATCATCGCGAAGGCCAGGATGTTGTCGTTCGCCTCGCCCGCGTAGTTGGCCCCTGCCGCGAAGGACACCCGCGTCGGGCCGAAGCTGCGCTGCCCCAGCGGCGGATAGCGCAAGTAGCTGACAAAGCGGGCGGCGTCCTCGGCCGAGTTGACCATCGGGCAGATGATCCCGTAGGCGCCAGCGTCCAGCGCCTTCATGATGATGCCCGGCTCCAGCCACGGCACACGGGCCATCAGCGTGGCACCCGAGGCGCGCATCGCCTGGAACATCGGCAGAAGGTGGCTGTAGTCCAGCGCGCCGTGCTGCATGTCGATGGTGACAGAGTCGAACCCCTGCGCCGCCATGATCTCGGCGGTGAAGGGGTTGCCGATGCTGCACCAGCCGTTGATCGTGGGCTTGCCTTCGGCCCAGAGTTGCTTGAGGCGGTTCGGGATCATGCCCACACCATCTGGCTGGATTTGACGTCAAGGTAGTCGCGGATGCCCTCGATCCCGCCCTCGCGGCCCATGCCGGAGTGGTTGGTGCCGCCGAAGGGCGCTTCCGAGGCCGCCATCGCGAAGGAGTTGATGCCGACCATCCCCGCCTTCAGCGCCGATACGCTGCGGCGGGCGCGGGCCGGGCTGCTAGTGAAGGCATAGGCCGACAGTCCCATGTCCGAGGCATTGGCGCGGGCCAGCACCTCGTCTTCGCTGGAAAACGGGGTGATCGCGGCGATGGGGCCGAAGTTTTCCTCGGCCATGACGCCCATGTCGTCGGTGCAGCCGGTCAGGACCGTCGGTTCATAGAAATGCCCGGCGTTGAAGCCCCCGGCCCGCTTGCCCCCCGTCGCCACCTTGGCACCAGCGGCCACGGCTCCGGCCACGATCCGCTCCATCTCGGTCACGCGGTCGGCGCTGATCAGGGGCCCCATGCCGACCGTGGGGTCCAACCCGTCGCCCAGCTTGATCGCCTGCGCGCGGCTGACGAAGCCCTCGACAAAGGCGTCGTGCAGGCGCTCGTGCACGTAGAAGCGGTCCCCCGTCACGCAGACCTGGCCGGCGTTGGCGAACTTGGTCGGCACGGCGGCGTTCAGGCAGGATTCCAGGTCCGCGTCGTCATAGACGATGACCGGCGCGTTGCCGCCCAGCTCCATCGACACCTTCTTCAGCGTCGCCGCCGCGTCGCGGATCATCTGCTGGCCGACGCGGGTTGACCCCGTCAGGCTGACCTTCCGCACCACCTTCGAGGCCATCAGCGGGCCATAGGTGGCCTCGGTCGGGCCGATGACCAGGTTGACTGCGCCGGCGGGCAAGCCTCCCGCACGGACGCAGTCAACCATCACCATCGCCACGCCCGGCGTCTGCTTCGACGGGCGCAGGATGGTGGAGCATCCTGCGGCGAGGGCGGGAGCCACCTTTCGCGCGATCAGGGCTGCGGGAAAATTCCAGGCGGTGAAGGCCGCCACGACGCCGACGGGTTCGTGGTGAACCTCGAACCGGCCCCCCGGCACGCGGGATTCGATGATCCGGCCATAGATGCGGCGGGCTTCCTCGGCATACCAGCGGAACTGGTCGATGCTGAGACCCCATTCGCGGCCCGCCTGCGCGATGGGCTTGCCCGTCTCCAGGCTGATCATGCGGGCGGCCTCGTCGCCGCGCCGCAGCATCTCGTCCGCGATGCGGTGCAGCGCGTCGGCGCGCTCGAAGGCCGGGGTCCTTGACCAGACCGCAAAGCCCGTTGCGGCCGAGGCCAGCGCCGCCTCGGTATCTGCGACGGACGCCACGGGACAATCGCCCAGCGACTGTTCGGTCACCGGGCTGTAGACTGCCGAGGTCTGGCCGTCAGCCGCCCCGCGCCATTCACCGCCGATGAAAAGTCCGAAACCTGCATACATCAGGACAGCTCCTTCACAGCCACGACGCGGCCCTTGGCAGCCCGCGGGTGCGCCGCGATCCTTGCGGCCTGCATCACGGCAATGCGCCCGCAGCCGAGCACGGCAATCCGGATCATCTTCGTCCTCCCGATTCAATGATGCAATATTCATTGCTATTTACGTCTATTGTCAACCCATAATGCGTGGGGTTATGCTGTATCCGCATTCGAGGGAGGAGACGGCCTATGGAACACTCGACGATTCGCCTGACCATGGCGCAGGCGCTGGTGCGCTGGCTGACCGCGCAGATGACCGAGATCGACGGGCAGCGCGTCCCCCTGTTCGCCGGGGTGTTCGGCATCTTCGGCCACGGCAACGTGACCTGCCTGTCCGAGGCGCTGGAGGCGGTGCAGGACACTCTTCCCACCTGGCGCGGTCAGAACGAACAGTCGATGGCGCTGGCGGCGATCGGCTTTGCCAAGGCCAAGCGGCGGCGTCAGATCATGATCGCGACCTCGTCGATCGGACCGGGTGCCTTGAACATGGTCACTGCGGCGGGGACGGCGCACGCGAACCGGCTGCCCGTCCTGCTGATCGCCGGGGACACCTTCACCACCCGTCTGCCGGACCCGGTGTTGCAGCAGGTGGAACATTACAACGACCCGACCCTGACGGTGAATGACGCCTTCAAGGCAGTGACCCGCTACTGGGACCGGATCACCCATCCGGCGCAGATCATCCAGTCGCTGCCGCAGGCCGTGGGCGCGATGCTGGACCCGGCCGATTGCGGCCCGGCCTTCATCGCCCTGCCGCAAGACACGCAGGAGCTGGCCTTCGATTACCCGGTGGAGTTCTTCGAGGAACGCACCTGGGCGATCCCCCGCCCGCGCCCCGACCGCAAGTCCGTGGCGGATGCCGCAGCCCTGCTGAAGACCGCCAGGACCCCGCTGATCATCGCGGGCGGCGGCGTGCGCTATTCCGGGGCCGAGGGCGCCGTCGCCCGCTTTGCCGCCGAGCGCGGCATCCCGGTCGTGGAGACCATCGCCGGCAAGGGTGGCCTGACGCATGACCATCCGGTCCACGCCGGCCCCATCGGCATCATCGGCTCGACTTCGGCCAACGCCCTGGCGGCCAAGGCCGACGTGATCCTGGCCATCGGCACCCGGCTGCAGGACTTCACCACCGGCTCCTGGACCGCCTTCGGCCGCGATGCCCGCTTCATCTCGATCAACGCGGCCCGCTTCGACGCGCTGAAGCACCGCGCCCTCGCGGTCGTGGGGGATGCGCTGGAAGGGGTGAACGAGTTGGACGCCAACCTTGGCGCCTGGAAGGCTCCCGCCGAGCATCTTCCCCAGGCCAAGGCGCTGTTCGCCGAGTGGGACGCGCTGCTGGACGACCACCAGACCCCGACCAACGCCCCGATCCCGACCTATGCCCAGGTCGTCAACATCGTGAACAAGTCCGCGGGCGAGAAGGACACCCTCATTGCCGCCGCCGGGGGCATCCCTGGCGAGGTGGCGAAGGGGTGGCGCGTCAAGGCTCCGAACTCTTTCGACCTGGAATTCGGCTTCTCCTGCATGGGTTACGAGATCGCCGCCGGCTGGGGCTGCGCGATGGCGCAATCCGGGCCGGGCGGCCTGGGTGGCACGCCCATCGTCATGCTGGGTGACGGCACCTACATGATGATGAACTCGGACATCTATTCCACGGTGCTTTCGGGCCACAAGATGATCGTCGTGGTCTGCGACAACGGCGGTTATGCGGTCATCAGCCGCCTGCAACAGTTCAAGGGCGTGCCGGGGTTCAACAACCTTCTGCAGGACTGCCGGATCACCGACAAGGCCAACCCCCTGCACGTCGACTTCGCCAAGCACGCGGAATCGATGGGTGCGGCCGCGCGCAAGTGCGAAAGCCTTGCCGATCTGGAGGCCGCGCTGGACTGGGCCAAGGGCAACGACCGGACGACCGTGATCAGCATCGTGACCGATGCCAATGCCTGGGTGCCGGGCGATGCCGACTGGGACGTGGGCGTGCCCGAGGTCTCGGACCGCGAAAGCGTCCACAAGGCCCGCGCCCATCAGGAAGAAATCCGCGCCAGGCAGCGCGTTGGAATTTGAAGAGAGGGGTCGTGTGAGAATGAAAGCGAAACTTGGAATTGCCCCGATCGCCTGGTGGAACGACGATCTGGCGGAACTCAGCGACGACGCAAGCCTGGAGGAATGTCTGCGTCAGGCCTCCGTCGCGGGCTTCACCGGCATGGAGACCGGCCGCCGCTTTCCGATGGACATGGCCGAGCTGGGGCCGATCCTGTCGAAATACGGCATCTCGGTCTGCGGCGGCTGGTTCTCCGGCCTCCTGCTGGACGGCGACATCGAGGTCGAGAAGGACCGCATCGCGCAGCAGCACGCCTTCTTCAAGGCCGCAGGCGCGCCTTGCATCGTCTATGGCGAGACCGCGCGTTCGGTTCAGGGCATCAAGTCCGCTCCGCTGGCGACCAAGCCGAAACTGACCGAGGCCGAAGTGGCCGTCTATGGCCGCAAGATCAGCGACTTTGCCGACTGGTGCGCCGCGAACGGCATGCCGCTCAGCTACCACCACCACATGGCCGCCGCGATCGAGACCGAGGCCGAGCTTGACCGCTTGATGAAGCATTCGACCGTGCCCTTGCTGTTCGACGCGGGCCACATGGCCTTTGCCGGGGGCGACAACCTTCGGGTCATCGAAAACCATTGGCAGCGCATCACCCATGTCCACACCAAGGACGTGCGGATGGACGTGATCGACGCCCTGGACCGCAGCAGGGAAAGCTTCCTCGACGCGGTGGTGAAAGGGGCTTTCACCGTGCCTGGCGACGGGTCGCTGGACTTCGAGGCCATCGTCAAGGCGCTGGCCGTCAAGGGCTACGAGGGCTGGTTCGTGGTCGAGGCGGAACAGGACCCCAAGGTCTCGCCGCCGCTGGACATGGCGAAGACGGGCCATAGAGAGCTTCTGCGCGTGATGGCCGCTGCCGGCTACGAGGTCGTGCAATGAACCGGATGGACGGCAAGGTCTGCGTCGTCACGGGTGCCACGCAGGGCCTGGGTGCGGCTATCGCCCGCAGGCTGGCCGCTGCGGGGGCGAAGGCCGTCGTCCTCACCGGGCGCAACGCCGACCGTGGCTCTGCGGTGGCCCGCGACATCGTCAACGCGCATGGTGTTCCGGCGCTGTTCCTGCAGGCCGACTTTGCCAAGGTCGAAGACTGCCGAAGGGTCATCGCCGAGACCGACCGCCACTTCGCCCGCCTGGATGTGCTGGTCAACGCCGGGGCCTCGACTGCGCGCGGGACCATCCTGGACACCTCGCCCGACACCTTCGACGCGCTTTTCGCGACCAATGTCCGCGGCCCCTACTTCCTGATGCAGGAAGCGATCAAGCTGATGATCGCCAGGGGTATTCAGGGCGCGATCTGCAACATCGGCTCCATCTCGGCCCTGGCGGGGCAACCCTTCATCAACGCCTATTGCGCCAGCAAGGGCGCGCTGACGACCTTGACCGCCAACACCGCCTTCTCGGTCATGGCCAACCGCATCCGGGTGAACCAGCTGAACGTCGGCTGGATGGCCTCGGACCACGAACGCAAGATCCAGACGGCCGGAGGCGATCCCGACTGGGAGGCGAAAGCCGCCGCCGCCCTGCCGTTCGGCCGCCTCGTCGATCCGGCCGAGGCAGCGCGGGCGGTGAACTTCCTGGTGTCGGACGACGCCGGCCTGATGACCGGGGCGATCGTGAACTTCGACCAGTCGGTCTGGGGAGCCGTGGCCGAGGGGATGCCGGTGCCGAACGGCCCTATGGTCCTGTAACCACCGGAATCCGCGGCTCGGCGCTGTCCTTCTGCAGCCGGGCCGCCACGGCGACACAGATGGCCTGCGCCAGACACATCGGCGCGGCCAGGCTGCGCGAGAAGGTGTATTCATGCTCGGGGACCGCGAAGAGAACCTTCGCCAGCTTGGCGTAGGGCGACAGCGTGCTGTCGGTGATCGCCAGGATCGGCACCCCCCGCGCGGCCGTCTCTTCGGCGACATTGACCACCTCGGTCGCGTAGAAGCGGAAGGACACCACGAACAGGACGTCCGTCGTCCGCGCCACCTTTGCCATATGCGTTGCAAGCCCACCGCTTGCATCCAGAAGCACCGTCCGCTTGCCGAGCATCGTCAGCACATAGCGCAAGAGCTCGACGACCGGGGCAGACCGCAGCTGGCCGACCAGATAGATCGTATCCGCCGCCTCGATCATGTCCGCGGCACTTGCAAGCGCGCCGGGATCGATGTTCGACAAAAGCTCCTGCAAGGATGCCACGTCCCGCGTGACAAGGTCCGCAAGAAGCCCCATCTCGCCTTCGCGCGCGCCGCCAAGCTCGGTCTCAAGCGCGCGCACGCGGGCATCGAACCCAGGGGCCGCAGTGGTCAGGCGACGCTGGAAGATGACCTGCAGGTCCTTGAAGCCCTTGTAGCCCAGGGACTGCGCATAGCGCACGAAGCTGGACGCATGGATGCCGCACTTCGCGCCGATGGCATTGACCGACAGCACCGCCACGTCGTTCGGATTCTGCGTCAGGTAAAGCGCGATCTTCTGGTAAGACTTGGACATGTCGTCATACCGATCGTGGATCAGCCGGATCAACTCCTCGTAGGTCTCCGGCGGTCGAAAGGACATGGACAGCTCCACTTCATTCTGTGCGCATGGAGCACTGTGCAGGGAACTTTGTCAATTGTCCCGCAATGCACTGAATGGTGCAAGGCAGAGCCGCGACGCGCCCCCTGTTCGGCGCGCGGAAGAGCTTGCAACAGACCCAGGCAGCGGCACGATGCCGGAATCCATTGCGACGCTTGCAGGTGGACGCCGGGCCGAAGCATCACGAAGTGATCCGCCCTGGCAAGAGGCAGAACTGGTCGGGACTGATCCCGCCCTATCTGCAACGCACTGATTTTCCGGGATTTCCTTAACTGGTCGGAGCGAGAGGATTCGAACCTCCGACCCCCTGCTCCCGAAGCAGGTGCGCTACCAGACTGCGCTACGCTCCGACCGTGGGCGGGGGTTACCCCGTCCCGCCGCCTTTGGCAAGGCCCCGCGCTGCGATCAGCTCTGATCGCCGGGCCTTTCGAACCGTTTCAGCCAACTCGAGATTCGCGGCTGGGTGCCGGTGTCCATGCGCGACCGGCTTTCCAGCACCGGGCGGTTCTGGCTGACCGAAGGCGTCCCCTCACGCAGCACGATGTAGATCCCCGAAGCGATGATCACCGCCGAGCCGACAGCCGTGTAGAAATCCACGCTTTCTTCGAAGAAGAGCCAGCCGTAAAGCGCAGCCCACAGGATCTGGGAGTATTGCATGGGTGCCACGATCACCGCCGGGGCCGTGCGGTAGGCGGCGATGATTCCCAGCGCCCCCAGCATGCCAAGGAAGGCCATCACCGCCGTCAGACCCAGATCCACGACCGACATCGGCACATAGACGAAGGGCATGATCGCGCCCATCGCGAAAAAGGTCAGCACCATCGGATACAGCATCAGCACGACCGACCGTTCCCGCTGGCCGATCTTGCGCACGATCACGCTGGTCAGCGCCCCGGTCACCGCCGCGCCAAGCGCTGCGAGATGGCCGATGGAAAAGCCGTCACCCCCCCCGGGCCGCAACACGATCAGCACGCCAAGCAGCCCTGCAATCACCGCGATCCCACGCCGCATCCCGACCTTCTCACCCAGCATCGGGATCGCCATCAGCGTTATCAGCAAGGGCATGGCAAAGAAGATCGCATAACAGGTGGCCATCGGCAGCTGCGAGAAGGCGAAGAAGCCCATGACCCCTGTCGCAACAGCAGCCACCGACCGCAGCGCCGACCACCACGGGTGCGCCGGAATCAGCGTGCCATCCCGCCGGTCACCCATCAACATCATGGTGACAAACGGAAAACCCATCAGACCAGAGAAGAACATGATCTGGAACGAGGTGAAGGTCTCTCCCAGAAGCTTGACCACGACATCATGGGTCGCATAGGCCCCGAAAGCCGCAAGCGACAGGAGCGCACCCCTCAGATTGTCAACCATACCGGATCTTCCGCTGTTGAGGCGCAGGCCCAAGCCTGCCTGCGCGCGCCGACGGACTTGTCGCATCATCCCGGTTCAGGCTCAAGCCCGCAAGACCGGAGGGCAGGCTTGCGGGCAGGCGCGGCTTCGACCAGTCTGACGGCATGACTGGGGGAATTCTGGGTTTTCTGGGCGGGATCGGGCTCTTCCTCTTCGGGATGGAGACGATGACGGTCGCGCTGCGTGATCTGGCCGGCGAAGGGCTGCGGCGCTGGCTTCTGCGCATGACCCGAACCCCACTGCGCGGCGTGGTGTCAGGGGTGGCAATCACCGGGCTTGTGCAGTCGTCTTCGGCGGTTACCGTCATGGCCATCGGCTTTGTCGGGGCGGGGCTTCTCAGCTTTCCGCAGTCCCTGGGTGCCCTTTACGGCGCCAACATCGGAACGACGGTGACTGGCTGGATCGTCGCCATGGCCGGCGTGAAGCTCCAGCTTGGAACCGTGGCGCTTCCGGTCCTGTTTGTCGCGGCGCTGTGCGGCGTGCTGGGCGGAGGGCGGCTGGCGCGCTGGGGCAGGATGCTGGCCGGGCTGTCGCTTCTGTTCATCGGCCTTGACGTCATGCAGGCCTCGATGGCGGGGATGGAGGGATTGATCACCCCGGACCGCCTGCCAGGCGAAGGCTGGGGTGGGCGTGTCTTGCTGGTCCTGATTGGCCTTGTGCTGGTCGCGATCATGCAAAGCTCATCCGCCGGGGTGGCCCTCACTCTGGTGCTTCTGGGGTCTGGGGCGCTCAGCTTTGGCCAGGCTGCGGCACTGGTGATCGGGATGAACATCGGCACCACGCTGACCGGTCTGCTGGCCGGCCTTGGCGGCGGGGTCGAAATGCGGCGGGCGGCGGTGGCCAATCTGCTGTTCAACATCGGCACGGCGATCATCGCCTTTCCCTTCCTCGATCTGGTGACATACATCCTGCGCGACATCGGTCTTGGCGGTGACGACCAGACTGCGCTGGTCCTGTTCCACACATCCTTCAATCTGCTGGGCATGCTGGTCTTCTTGCCCCTGACCGGGCCTTTCGCGCGGCTGGTGATGCGCCTGGTGCCGGACCGGCCGGTGACACTTGCTGCAGCACTGGATCCAGCCCTCTTGTCTGACACCGGCACCGCGCTGGATGCCGCGGCCCGGACCACCGGCGCGATGGCCGAGGCTGTCGGTATCGCCCTTGGCGCAGCACTGGCCCCGCCGGAGCGGCGCGACCTGCGCCCGCTGGCGGCCTTGAGCGGGCAGATTGCCCCGGCAAGGCTGAAGCTGGAACGCTGGCTGTCGCAGTTGAGCATCCCCAACGACCGCCCGGCAGAATTGCAGCGGATGGCGGCGCTCATGCATCTGACCGACCATCTGACCCGGCTTGCGGCGCGTGCGCTCGAGGCTGACCGGATCGCACATCTGGCCGACGATCGGCGGATGGCGCGGCCGGCGCGGGCGGTGGCGGCGGCCTTGCGACAGAGGCTCCGGCCCGGGCAGGCCCATCGGCTGCTTGAGCGGGTGCAAAGCTTTGCCCGTCGGCAACGGCGCGGGGCCCTGCTGCGAGAGCATGCCGGGATGATCGACTTGCCCGGAGTCTTTCGGGAGACGGATGCGTTGCGTTGGCTGGACCGGGTGACCGAGCACGCCGAGCGCATTGCGCATTATCGGGACATCGCCGAGGGGCGCGATCCCGAACCATAGCTCAGAGGCTGGCGGCCAGCGCCAGAAGCGCAGCGCGAAGCGAAGGAGACATGCGAAAAGGTCCGGGGCCGGGCGCGAAACGAAGGCCACGGTGGCGGCACGAATCGCGCCTGTTCGCTGGGCGGATGCAGGGCCGGGCGGTGCTCAGGCCGGGGTCCTTTGCCGCTCTTGCCGCCAGATCACCAGGATGCCCGCCGCCGCGATGATCACCATGCCCAGGGCGGTGCTGGAGGTCATCGGCTCGGCAAAGAACAGCGCGCCGAAGACCGCGGCCCAGGCGATCTGCGAATACTGCGTCGGGGCCACGACGACCGGCGGCGCCGCGCGGTAGGCGGCGAACATCAGCAAGGTACCGGCCATGCCGAAGACCGAGATGCTGGCGACAGTGGCCAGATCGTGCAACGGCATCGGCTGATAGCGGGTCGGCAGCAGAAGCAGGGCCACGGCAGACTGGCCCAGCACCGGATAGAGCAGCATCGCCACCGAGGACTCTGCCCCGCCCGTCTTGCGCACGATCAGGTAGTGGACCGCCGCCATCAGCATCCCCAGAACCGCCGCCAGATGGCCGAACCCGAAGTCGATCCGTCCGGGGTTCAGCGCCACGATCACGCCGACAAGCCCCAGCACCACAGCGACGCCGCCCATCGCATCCACCCGGTCGCCCAGGATCGGCCAGGCCAGCAGCGTCAGCACCAGCGGCATGGTGAAGAAGATAGCATAGGCCTGCGCCAGCGGCATCGAGGTGAAGGCATAGGTGACAAGCAGCGCATTGCCGATCAGCGCGACCGTCCGGATCGCCATCAGCCAGGGGTGCACCGGGCGCAGCGGTCCCCGGTCCTTCAGCCACAGCAGGCCGATCAGCGGCAGGGTGAAAAGGCTGGCGAAGGCCACGATCTGCACCGGGTGATAGGTCCCGCCCAGGAACTTGATCGTGCCATCGGCGACCGAGAACAGCCCGAAGCCGGCCAGCCCGAGCAGCACGCCCCGGACATTCGCAGTAAGGATGGACATGACGGGGTTCGGTTCCTGGCGACTCTGGTGCGACGCATAGCAAGTCCGGGCTTCGGCGTCACCGCACAAAAGGCTCAGCTCCGACCGAGCGGGTCACGCCGGGCCGCTCTTGCTGCCTTGGCGCCTGAAGGGCCGATTGCAGGACCAGGGCGAAGCCAAGTCCGACCAGAACCGGCGTCAGCGGCGCGTTGAAAAGCCACAGGGGGATCGCGGCGATGGGCGTGAAGGCGGCAAGCAGCAGCAGGCCGCGCCGCGGCCTGGGCGCCTCGGTGATCGGCTCGGCCCGGTTGCAGGTCAACAGCAGCGCCGCCGCCGCGATCCCGTAGTCATAGGTCAGCCAGTAGGGCATTGCGACCAGCGTGGTCATGATCGCCAGCGCGGCGCGCAGGTCGGCGTCCTGGCAGCGCCACAATGCCCAGCCGGCGACGCCGACCAGCGGGACCGCGACCGCCGCATGGACGGCCAGAGCGAGCTGCGGGTCGACCTCCAGCACGCGCAGGGCGCCGAAGGTGGTCGGCATCATGCCCAGGAAGATCCCGGTGAAATCGGTCATGACCCGCGACTGGTAGGGCAGGGTCTGGGTCAGATAGCCGTGCCAGCTGTCCCAGCCGAACAGCACGCCGGACAGGACGACCAGCCCCGCCGCCGTCAGCGTGGCCGAGGCAATCACCAGCCAGCGCCTTTCGATCAGCAGCAGCAGCGGCACCAGGACGCCAAGCTGCGGCTTGATCGTCAGGCAGCCGATCAGGACACCGGCCAGCACGGGCCGCTCCATGCGCAGCGCCAGCCCTCCCAGCAGCAGGGCCGCCGTGAGAAAGCCATTCTGCGCATGATACAGGTTGTCGAAAACCGAGGGCAGCACGATCGCGGTCGCCACAGCCAGGTCCGTCCTGATCGGTCCGACGAAGGCCCGCAGTGCCACAAGGTAAGCCACCAGTGTCAGGCCCAGGAAAGCCGCCATCGCGGTGCCATAGCCCAGGAACCCAAGCGGCCAGATCGCCAGCAGATAATGCGGCGGATAGCTCCAGTTCCGCCAAAGGGTGTCGGGGCCGAAGTGATCGGTCAGGTGCCGGAAGTAGGTGGCGTGATCGGCAAAGAGATCCAGGGCCTGTCCGTTCAGCACCAGTCGCGCCGCCGTCCAGTAGTTCGCGAAATCCTTGTCGATCAGCCAGGCTTCCATGCAGTTACAGGCTTGCGTCCAAGGCTGCGACGACCGCGTCGCCCATCTGGCCGGTCGAGACCGGCGTGCCGCCTTCCGGTCCCATCAGGTCGGCGGTGCGCACGCCGTCGGCCAGCACCTTCTCGACCGCCTTTTCCACCCGCGTCGCCTCAGCGCCAAGGTCAAAGCTGTAGCGCAGCGCCATGGCAAAGCTCAGGATGCAGGCGATCGGGTTGGCCTTGCCTTGCCCCGCGATATCCGGCGCGCTGCCATGCACAGGTTCGTAGAGCGCCTTGGGGCGGCCGTTCGCCATTGGCAGGCCCAGGCTGGCCGAGGGCAGCATCCCAAGGCTTCCGGTCAGCATCGCGGCCATGTCCGACAGCACGTCGCCGAAGAGGTTGTCGGTGACGATGACGTCGAACTGCTTGGGCCAGCGGCACAGCTGCATCGCGCCGTTGTCGGCATACATGTGCGTCAGGGCGACATCCGGGTAATCGCGGTCATGCACCTCTTGCACCACCTCGCGCCAGAGGATGCCCGATTCCATCACGTTGGCCTTCTCCATCGAGCAGACCTTGTTGTTGCGCTTGCGCGCCAGCTCGAAGGCCGACCGGGCCACGCGGGCGATTTCGCTTTCGGTGTAGCGCTGGGTGTTGATCCCGACCCGCTCGTTGCCTTCCTTGAAGATGCCGCGCGGCTCGCCGAAGTAGACGCCACTGGTCAACTCGCGCACGATGACGATGTCCAGACCGGCCACGACCTCGCGCTTCAGGCTGGAGAAATCGGCCAGCGCGTCGAAGCACTGCGCCGGGCGCAGGTTCGAAAACAGGTCCATCTCCTTGCGCAGGCGCAGCAGGCCACGCTCGGGTTTGACGGAAAAGTCCAAGGCATCGTATTTCGGTCCACCAACGGCACCCAACAGGACCGCGTCCACCGCCTGCGCCTTGGCCATCGTCGCGTCGGTCAGGGGCGTGCCGTGCGCGTCATAGGCACAGCCGCCCACCAGGTCGTCGGACACCTCGAAGTGGACGCCGCGTCTGGCCCCCATCCAGCCGATGATCTTCTTCACCTCGGCCATGACTTCGGGGCCGATGCCGTCACCGGCAAGGATCAGGAGGGACGGGTTCGCCATGACATGCTCCGCTGGAATTGGGTCGAGGTGGCCCTAGCCCTTCGGCCCGAAAACTTCAAGCGCGGAAGGCTGCCGCCAGCGCGTCCGACCGGGGCGCGCAAAGCCGGGCTCAGGGCAGGGTGACGTCCACCCAGACCGGAAAGTGCTGCGAGGCGGCGGCCAGGTCGGGCATCAGCGGATCGTCCGGTCCGGGCCACAGGACGCCCGCCCCGGACACCGCAAGGTCGGCCGAGGGCAGCACATAGTCCAGCCGCAGCCCGCCCAGCCCGTCGTAGATCACCGTGTCCAGCGCCGGATCGCCCCGGTGCGCCGGTTCGGTGCGACCGTGCTGCCCGGCCGGTCTCGGGTCCTGCAGCAGGGGATGCGCCAGAAGTCCCCCGATCCCCTCGCGCCGCCCGTCGCCGTCGGCAGGGTCAAGGTTGCCGTCGCCCAGCAGGACGAAGGGTGCGTCGGGCGGCAGCATTGGCAGCTTGCCTTCCAGGAACAGCCGCCAGAAGGCCGCCTCGTCATGGTTGCGGCGACCGTTGCGATCCTCGGGCCCGTCGAAGACCGGCGGCGTCGCATGCCAGGCCAGCAGATGCAGCGGACCCGAGGCGGTCTTGATCGGCACATCCCAGAACCCCGTCGTCGCCAGGCGCTGGACCAGGGCCAGGTCTGGCGGGTCGTCGGACAGCCCGCCTGGCAGGTCCCGCCACAGAAACTCCGAGAAATCCCGCGCCCCCTCCTCGATGGGCAGCCGCGACAGCACCGCCATCCCGGCATAGCCTGAAAACAGCCCGAACCCTTGCGCATCGCGCGCTTCGCCCAGCCTGCCGTTGCCGTCGATGTCAAAGCCGGTCTGCATCCCGGTGTTCGGCCGCAAGGCGAACCGGTGGGGATAGTCCAGACCCGCCGCGCGCAACTGGTCGGCCAGCAGCCCCAGCGCCACCCCGCCCCGGTCGTAATCGACCGAGGTCAGCAGCACCACATCCGCCTGCAGCGCCACCAGAACCCGAACCAGCGCCTGGGCCTGCGGGTCGCCCGCGGCCAGGTCCCTGACCAGAAGTCCCGGACCCGACCGGTCCAGTGCGACATTCCAGGTGGCGATGCGCAGCGTCTCGGCCGTCGCGGGCAGCGCGAGCAGGGACGCCAGCAGAAGGAGGCGGCTAAAGATCGTCGTCCTCGTCATCCCGGTCACGGTCCAGCTTCGACGGCTCGATCGCGCCCAGGATCGCCAGCTTTGCCGCCCGCTTGATCCGGATCATCTCGGCGATCCGCGCCATCGCCACCGCCCGCATGATCAGAGCCGCGGGCAGATAGGCCCAGAGGGCCATCGCCCAGATCAGCGTCTGCGGCGAGGTCAGCGTCTCGGCCGGGATGCCGGTGGTCAGAAGCGCCACCAGCGCCGGGATGACGAAGGGCAACAGGAAGCCCACGGCCAGGTTCATGTGCGAATCCCGCACCAGCCGGTCGACGACATCGCCGCCCGCCGTCGGCTCGAAGGTGGGCAGGTTGACCCAGACGTTGAACGCCCCCTTGGTCGACGGCCAGCCGACAAGTTTCAGCACGATCACGAACAGCGCCAGCGAGAACAGCGAGATCAGGTACGCCGTCCCCGCGGCGATCTTGACCTGCGAGATCTGCGCGGGCGAGGCACTGGCGTCCAGCATGTAGCTGACCAGCCGCACCGGCGAATAGGGAAAGTCGAGCGAGGCGCCGATCACCAGCCCCACCGCATGAAAGAAGCGCGAGACGGTGGTCGAATGTTCCATGTCCGCGACGATGGCCGACAGGATCACCACGATCGCCAGCATCATCAGAAAGCGGATGCGGTTGTAGGGCGCGCCGTCCCGGAATTCGATCAGGCTGGGGTAGACCGCGTTGTATTCGAAGAACACCAGCGCCCCGCCGAACAGCGCGATCAGCGCCACGACCTGCTTGGTGTCGGTGCCGATGCCCGGCAGGATGACCGAGGGCACGACGATCAGGATCATCACCAGAAAGGCGCGAACGGCGGCGGCCGTTGCCCGCGACAGCCAGGTCCGCGCCCAGCCGTCGGTCGACACGACAGCGGTCAGGCGCAGCTTGCTGCGCAGTGCTTCGATCAATGCGGTGCCGCTTGCCACAATTCCGCCCAATTCCACACCGTCTCCCGCCGACTCGCTTAGGTTGAGCGCATCTAGACCAAGCTTTGTGGCCATTTCAGGGTCAGTCTACGCTGAACAGGCGCAGTCGTGCAGATTCGCCGCATAATCTTTGCGGATGCAGGCCCTTGCCGCGGTTGCCTGACCGTCAGCTCTCGCGGAAGGCGCGGTTCAGGTAATCGGTGAAGGGTCGCACCAGATAGGCCAGCGGGGTCCGATTCCCGGTCTGCAGGAAGACATCGACCGGCATCCCCGGCAGCAGCCCCTGACCGCCAAGCCGCGCCGCCTCGCCCGCATCCAGTTCAAGTTCGGCCCGGTAATACTGCGTCCCCGTCGCAGGGTCGCGCAGCGCATCGGCCGAGACCATGACCACCTTGCCCCGCAGATGCGGCGTTGTCCGCGAGGAGAAGGCCGGAAACACCAGGTCCGCCGACTGGCCGACGCGCACTTCGTCGATGTGGATCGGCGCGATGCGTGCGGTGATCACCAGGGGACGGTCCTGCGGCACCAGATAAAGCACCGGCTCGCCCGCGCGCAGGACAGCGCGGGGTGTCGTCACCTCCAGGCCCAGCACCACGCCGGACACCGGCGCCCGAAGCTGAAGCCGGTCGATGCGTTCGGCCAGGGCACGGCGACGCTCGGCCAGTTCCAGCATCTGCGCCTCGATTTCGCGAAGCTCGGTCGTCGCGGCTTCGCGCCGGGAGCTGACCAGGCGGGATATCTGCATCCTGGTCTCGGTGGTCTGGCCGTCGCTGCGCGCAAGCTCGGCCTCCAGCGCGCCAAGCTGCCCGGCAAGCCGCGCCTTTTCGCGTTCCAGGGCCAGCAGGGCTCCGGCCGGGGCCAGCCCCTTGGCGCGCAACCCGCGCTGCACCGCCAGCTCCTGGTCCACAAGGTCACGCTGGGTCCGGACCGCGGTGGCCTGGGCCAGAAGCCCCTCCGACTGCATGGCCGTCTGGTCGATGCGGCGCAGCAGAAGCCTGCGTTCCTCGTCCAGCGTGGTGCGGCGGGCCTCGAACAGCCGGCGCTGACCGTCCAGTTGCGCCGCAACCGTGGGCGCGCTGGCCGCTTGGGCCAGAAGCTCGGCCGGGAAGACGAGGGTCGCGGCGCCGTCCCGCTCGGCCTCCAGGCGGGAGAGCTGGCTGGCCAGGGCGCTCAGCCGGCCGTCGACGATCGCCAGATCCGAGCGCAGCGCCGACCCGTCCAGGCGCATCAGCGGGTCCCCGGCAGCGACCCGGTCCCCCTCGGCCACCAGGATCGCTTCGACCACGCCGCCTTCGGGGTGCTGGACGATCTGACGGTCCCGCTCGACCTCGATCTGACCCTGGGCGATGATCGCGCCCGCGATCTGCGAGGTCACCGCCCAGAGGCCGAAGCCCATGACCAGGGCCAGACAGGCCGCCAGCCCCAGGATCACCGGGCCCCGGATCGAAAGCGCGTGGGTCATGCGACACCCGCCGGGGCTGCGGCCCGCGCGATGTCGCCTGCGTTCCGCACCATCTGGCGCAGCACCTGGTCGCGAGGGCCGAAGGCGGCCGCCGTGCCCTGGTGCAGCACCAAAAGCAGATCGCAGTCCTGCAGCGCTGCGGGCCGGTGCGCCATGATCAGCACGGCGGCCCCCCTCGCCTTCGCAGACCTGATCGCCTGGTTCAGCGCCTGCGTCCCCTCGTTGTCGAGGCTCGAGTTCGGCTCGTCCAGGATCAGCAGCACCGGGTCGCCGTAGAGCGCCCGCGCCAGGCCGATGCGCTGGATCTGGCCACCCGACAGCCGGTTGCCCACGCTTGCAACCCGAGTGTCGTAGCCATCCGGCAGGTCAAGGATCATCTCATGCGCCGCCGCCGCCTGTGCGGCCGCGATGATGCGGCCGGGATCGGCACCGGCCTGCAGGCGGGCAATATTCTCGGCGATGGTGCCGTCGAACAGCGCCACCCGCTGCGGCAGATAGCCGATCAGGCCGCCCAGGACGTCGGGGTCGTACTGGTCCAGCGTGGCACCCGCCAGCCGGATGCGCCCCGCGCCTGGCCGCCAGACCCCGATCAGTGCCCGCGCCAGCGAGGATTTGCCCGAGGCCGACGGCCCGATCACCCCCAGCGCCTGTCCTGGCCCAAGCCGGAAGGTCAGATCCCGCAGCACCGGGGCCGCGCCGCCCGGCGGGACCAGAGTCAGCCCCTGCACGTCCAGCGCCGCCTGCGGTCGTGGCAGCGGGGTGCGGGGCAGTTCCACCGGGGTCGCCGACAGCAGGCCGGCAAGCCGTACTCTGGCCTGCCGCGCGCGGGTCAGGACCGGCCACTGGGCGACGGCCTGCTCGACCGGCTGCAAGGCGCGTCCCATCAGGATCGACGCCGCGATCATCGCGCCCGCCGACAGCTCTTGCCGCAGGACAAGCCAGGCGGCCAGACCCAGCATCGCGGATTGCAGGAACAGCCGGAAGGTCCGGATCAGCACGGTGTAGCGCCCCGAAGCGTCCGAAGCCGTCAGCCCGGCCAGCAGCGCCTGTTCCCGCCACCGATGCACGCGCGCGAAAGCCGCCCCTGTCATCCCCAGCGCCTGGATGACCTCGGACTCGGGTCGCAGGTTCTCGGCCTGCCGGTCGGCCGCAAGCGTGGCCAGGGTCGCTGCCTGCAGCGGTGCTTCGGTGCTGCGCTGGTTCAGCCAGCTGAAGGCCACGATCATCAGGCCGCCCCCCAGGGCCAGCCAGCCCAGCCAGGGGTGGAAGACGAAGATTGCCGCCGCAAAGACCGGCGCCCAGGGCGCATCGAACAGCGCCAGGAGCACGGGTGACGCCCAGAACCGCGCGATTGCGTCAAGGTCGCCCTGCGCCGCCTGTGCCGCGGGGTCCTGCGGCGAGACGGTCAGCCTGCGAAACGCGGCGGACAGGACGCGCGGGTCAAGGCGGGTCTGCAGCCGGGCTCCGACCCGAGCCATGATCCGGCTGCGGGCATGGTCCAGGACCCCCATCAGCAGGAACAGGAAGGCCATCAGCAGCGACAGCGCGAGCAGGGTCTCTTCCGACCGCGAGACCAGAACACGGTCATAGACCTGCAGCATGTAAAGCGGCGCGGTCAGCATCAGCAGGTTGACCAGCGCCGAGAAGGCAAAGGCGAACACGACAGCCCGGCGCGAGAAGGCGCGGGCGGTCGCAAGCTCGGCCAGTCCGGACGCAGGGTCAGAGCCATGTCCGCAGGATGGGCCGGTTACGAGGCCGGACGGGGGGCCGGGCGTCAGGTCGGGCGCTGTGGTCACGGGCCTTGCCATCCAACTGTCCTTGGCGTGTTCCTGCCAGCCGCGACCTCTGTGCCACGCTTCGCCGTTGTGTTGGACAAGTCACGGTCTTATGCCTTGCCAACGCCGACGCGGGACTATGTCTTGCGGCGTATTGGCCGCACAGTAGGATCATGGGTCTGAACATTTCCTTTATTTCCGGGCAGAAGCTGCGCAGATCGCTTGCCCTCCTTGCCGTCGCGGGTCTTGCCGCCTGTGGTGCCGCGCCCTCGGGCGACGGCATCAACGACCCGTTCGAGCCGACGAATCGCACGATCCACGCCTTCAACAAGGGCGTCGACCGCGCGCTGGTCGGACCGGCCTCCAGGGGCTTTGGCGGCGGTGTCCCCGAGCCGGTGAAGCGCGCAATCGGCAATGTGGCCGACACGCTGGATCTGCCCGGCGACATCGTGAACAACCTGTTGCAGCTCCGCCTTGTCGCGGCGGCGGAAAACTCGCTTCGGCTGGCCACGAACCTGACCTTCGGGCTGGGCGGCACCATCGACATCGCGTCCGAGCTTGGCCTGCCGGAAAATCCCACCGACTTCGGCGAGACGCTGCATGTCTGGGGCGCAGGCGAGGGTCCCTATGTCGAACTGCCGCTTGCAGGCCCCTCGACCGTGCGCGACACCGTCGGCACCGTGGTCGATGTCGCGCTGAACCCGGTCCGGCTGGCGCTGCCCGACAAAGAGGCCAACGCAGCGGCGATCGTCCGGCTTTTCTCACGCCTTGGTGATCGCGACCGCTTCTCGGATACGATCGATTCGCTCCTATATGAAAGTGCCGACAGCTATGCTCAGGCGCGGCTCCTCTACCTGCAGAACCGGCGGTTCGAGCTTGGGAAGGGCGGCGGCGGTGCCGCAGCCGGCGACGACGATTTCATCGACCCTACGAGGATCTATGCCCAGTGACCTGACTCTCTCGCGCCGCGGCTTCGTGGCCGGACTGGCAACGGCCGCGACACTGGCCGCGACACTGGCCGCGCTGCCCCGTCCCGCCCTGGCACTGACGGCCGAGGCCGCAACGGACCTGGTCGACAGGACGGTCGCCGACCTCAAGTCGATCATCAACTCGGGCAAGTCCGAAGCCGCGATGCTGCGCGACTTCGAGCAGCTTTTCACCCGGTATGGCGACGTGCCGGCCATCGCGCGTTCGGTGCTGGGACCAGCGGCCAGGTCAGCCTCCAGAGGCCAGCTTGCGGCCTACACCAAGGCCTTCCAGGGCTATCTCAGCCGCAAGTACGGTCGCCGCTTCCGCGAATTCGAGGGCGCCCAGATCCAAGTGGCCGAGGCCCGCGCGGTGAAAAGCTACTACGAGGTGGTCTCGATCGCCCGGCTGCAGGGCGAAGCGCCGTTCGAGGTGCGCTGGCATGTGTCCGACAGGTCCGGCAAGAGCCTGTTCTTCAACATCATCATCGAGGGCGTGAACATGCTCGCCACGGAACGCACCGAGATGGGCGCGCTTCTGGACCAGCGCGGCGGCGACCTTGACCGGCTGATCGCGGATCT
>PNNE01000317.1 GCA_013824055.1 Rhodobacter sp.
AGTGAACCTCTGAACGAACAGCTGCGCGAGTTGCGCCTGCGCGTCCTGCCGAAGGACGCCTGATGTACCAGGCCTCCGTCCCCGTCTTCCGGCACTACCTCGCCCGCGTCGCGGCGATGGCCGAGAAGGCGGGGCCGGAGGCGCTGGACGCCCGCATCGCCGATGCCTTCCCGGCCGGACAGCAGTTTGCGACGGCGGCTGGCTTCGCCCTGCGCATCGCCTGCCCGCTGGCGGGTCGCGAGGTGCCGGACCTGCCGCAGGCTCTGGGGCCAAGGCTCGCGGTGGCGCGGGCGATGCTGGGGGCGATGACGCCTGCCGACTTCGACGGGGCCGAGACGCGCATCATCCGCCACCAGGCCGGATTTGCCGTGCTGGAGCAGACTGGGGCAGAGTTCCTGCATCTGTACGGCCTGCCCAACTTCTTCTTCCACCTGACGATGGGTTACGCCGCCCTGCGCGCCGCCGGGCTGCCGCTGGGCAAGGCGGACTTCGACGGGTTCCATTCCTACCCTGCCGATTTCCGCTTCTAGCCAGTGGCTTGCGTCGGCTGGCCCGCGGGCCTAGCCTTGCCCAGGGGCTGGGGAGGATGCGTGATGTCGGATGCAGGTCTGGGAAGGCTGGTTGCAGGCTGGACCCCACCCCGCCGCCCGGATTTCACGGCGCTGGAGGGGCGCTTCGTGCGGCTGGAGCCGCTTGCGGCCGAAGCCCACGCCGTCGAGCTGCACGGGGCCTTTCAGGGACATGACCGCCTTTGGGACTACATGCCCTACGGCCCCTTCACTTCGGCCTCGGCCTATCACCGCTGGGCGCGGGAAAGGGAAGCGGGCGAGGACCCGCGCTTTGTGGTCCTGCGCGACCGGGCGCGGTCAGGCGGGCGGGATCGCGAGCTACCTGCGGATCACGCCCGAGGCCGGGTCGATCGAGGTCGGGCATATCTGCATCGCGCCCGCATTGCAGCGCGGTGCGGCCTGGACCGAGGCGATGTTCCTGATGATGGACTGGGCCTTCAAGGCGGGCTACCGGCGCTACGAATGGAAGTGCAACGCCCTGAACCTGGCCTCGCGCCGGGCGGCGCAGCGGCTGGGGTTCAGCTTCGAGGGCGTGTTTCGCAACCACATGATCGTCAAGGGACGGAACCGCGATACGGCCTGGTTCAGCGTGATCGACAGCGAGTGGCCGGCCCTGGCCGAGGCCTATGCGGCCTGGCTGTCGCCGGCGAACTTCGACGCGCGGGGGCAGCAGAGGGAACGGCTGTCCGACCTGACGCGGCTGGTGCGGGCGGCAAGCGACCCGGCGCTGGACCGCTGATCACGCCAGCGAGCTGAGGGTGGCAAGCCGGTTCTCGATCATGCGGGCCAGTTTGGCGCGGTCAAAGGCGGTGTGGGTCTCTTCCACGGCGGCCTGCAGCGCGGCATCGCCCGCCGCCCGCGCAAGGCTGCGCAGAAAGCCCTTGGCATAGGTCGGATCCCCTGGAGCGGTGATCAGGCTGGCGGCCCGCACAAGGTCATCGCGCAAGGCCAGCGGATCGCCCAGGGGGGCGGGAAGGTCATCGCCCTTTTCGACCGGGCCTGCACCGCTGGCAAGCTGGCGAATCAGCCGCACCAGCGCCGCGGCCGAGCCGAGCGGTTTTTCCAGAAACTCTGTCGCACCGGCATCCAGCGCAGCCTCGCGCCCGTCCGGGTCGCCGGACAGGCCAAGGACGGGCAGCCCCTCGGCGCTAAGCTCGGCGATCAGGTCCTCGCCCCTGCCATCGGGCAGGCCAAGGTCGACAATGGCCAGGTCGGGGCGGCGGAAGGCCAGGTGAAGGCGAGCGATCTCAAGGCTTTCGGCGCGCCGAAGCCGTGCCCCGGCGCGTTGCAGGATCAGCCGCAGCGCATCGCAGGTGAACCGGCTGTCATCGACGATCAGCAGCGACAGGCCCTGCAATGGCAGGTGGCCCCGGCCTTGCAACGGGGGCTGCGGCACCTTCGGATCGGGCAGAAACGGCATGGGCGACCTCATCTTCGTCCAGCGAGTTTTCGCTGATCGCCGTAAAGTCCGGGTTAACGCCTGCGACCCTTGAGCCACTTGCATGATCGAAGGCCGGACCGCATAAGCGGCGGCATCAGCCCGGAGGACCCCATGATCGGACGCCTGAACCACGTCGCCATCGCCGTGCCCGACCTTGAGGCCGCAGCGGCGCAGTACCGCACCACGCTTGGGGCCAAGGTCGGCGCGCCGCAGGCCGAACCGGATCACGGGGTGACGGTGGTCTTCATCGAACTGCCCAACACCAAGATCGAGCTCTTGTTTCCCCTGGGCGAGGGGTCGCCCATCGCGGGATTTCTGGAGAAGAATCCCTCGGGCGGCATCCACCACATCTGCTACGAGGTGGACGACATCCTGGCGGCGCGCGATCACCTCAAGGCCTCGGGCGCGCGGGTGCTGGGGTCGGGCGAGCCGAAGATCGGCGCGCATGGCAAGCCGGTGCTGTTCCTGCACCCCAAGGATTTCAACGGCTGTCTGGTGGAGCTTGAACAGGCATGACAATCACTGCGGCGCTGGTCCTTTATGCGGTCACCTGGTTCATGACGCTGTTCTGCGTCCTGCCCTATCGCACTGTCTCGCAGGACGAGGCGAACCACATCGAGCCGGGCACCCCGCCGGGGGCTCCGGCCGGTGACGTGATGCGGCGCAAGGCCTGGGTCACGACGCTGATCGCGACGCCGATCTGGGTGGTGATCGCGGGGGTGATTCTGTCCGGGTGGATCACGATCGAACACCTGGACTGGTTCGGCCGGATGACGCCCTGACGGGGCGGCGGGTCAAAATCCTTCGAAGGATTTTGGCAAATCTTTTCGAAAAGATTTGCGCCTACCGCCCGGCGTTGGCGAGTTTGTGATAAAGGTGCGTGAAGGTCGCCACGCCCAGAACCGGAATCACCAGGTTCAGGATCGGGATCGACAGCGGCGCGGCCATCAGCGTGCCTGCAGCCCACAGGGTCCAGCGGTTTCGGCGGCACATCGCCTTGACCTCCGACGGCGGCAGGCGGCGCAGCGCCACCAGCGAGAAATACTCCCGCCCCAGCAGGAAGCCGTTCAGCGCCCAGAAGACCAGCGGGATCGACGGGCCGAGGAAGGGATAGATGAACAGCGCACCGATGTTCACCGCCAGCACCAGGCCTAGAAAGTTGACGGACTGGCGCAGGCTTTCGCCAAAGCTCAGGGGCGTGGCGGCGGGCAGCTGCGGGTAGTGCCGGTCCTCGACGGCATCGGCCACGTCTTCCAGGAACAGCCCGGTGAAGGCCGAGGCGACGGGGACCATCAGGAAGACCGACAGCCCGATCATGAACAGAACCGAGGTCCAGCCCAGCAGCGTGTCCATGCCTGTCACCGGGCCGATCACCGGCAGGTCGATCTGGTCGGGCGACAGCCACCAGACCAGCTGCAGGAACAGCGCATAGGCCACAAACAGCAGCGCCAGGGCGAGGAGGACGCCCTGGATCACCACGCGGCGGAAGCGGCGGTCGCCCAACTGACCCAGCGCCCTGAAGAAGGCCGCGAAGATCATGCGTCGACCCAGGTGACGATGCGCGAGAGGTCAGGCCGGGGCCGGTCGGGTCCATCCTCGGGCGGGGTGGCGATATGGACGATGCCGGCGACGCTTTCGCCTGCGCTGCAGCCAAAGGCGCGGGCGGCAAAGGTCGCGTCATGCGCAGGCCAGCCGGTCAGCCATGCCGCACCCCAGCCTGCGGCCTCGGCGGCATTGACGATGCCAAGGCAAAGCGCGCCAGCCGAGAGGAGCTGCTCGGTCGCCGGGATCTTGGGCGATGGCCTGGGCGAGGCGATCACCACGACGGCCAGTTTGCCCTGGTCATACTGCCCGCGGCCCTTGGCGATCATCTCGTCATCGCCGCCAAGTTCGCGCGCGCGGGCCTCGGCCAGGTCGGCCAGGCGCTTGAACGCGGCCCCTTGCACCACGACCATCCGCCAGGGCTCCAGCTTGCCATGATCGGGGACGCGGGTGGCGGCGGTCAGGATTTCCTCCAGCTGGTCGCAGGTCGGAACCGGCAACGAGAACAGCTTCGCCGGGCGTGAGCGGCGGGATTTCAGGAAGGCGAGAGCGGCATCGTTGCGGGCGGGCATTGCGGGACCTGGTTTCATCTGTCGAGCCGAAGCTTAGGGCGGTTGTCGGTCGGGCGCCAGTCGGGCAGGTGCCAGTCGGGCGGGCGCCAGTTACCGGGCAGCATCGGATTGTCACATGTCGTGCCGGCGTCCCGTGCTAGTCTGACCGCATTTCAACGGCCCTTTCCGGTGTACCCCATGTCCGACAATTCAAGCCTGCTGCCGGTTTCCGCCCCCATCGCGCATTTTCTGGAGTTCTTCTGCCTGTTCGGCCCGCCTGCCAATGCGCAGACGAACCCTCCCGTGCAGATCATCGTCAACCACGGTTTTGCGCTGGGCTTTTGCCCTGACCGGGGCCAACCGCTCTGGGCGGCCTACCAGGTCGCGGCGGCAGTGCGCGACCTGGACTTCCAGCGGCCCGAGTTCTTCCACGACGACCCCCGCCTGCCCGAGGCCTGGCGCATCGGGTCGCAGGGCTTTGGACGCGTGGCGGGGCAGAGCTATGACCGGGGGCACATGGTGCCCAATTTTGCGATCAACACCCAGTTCGGCCGGGTGGCGCAGTTCGAGACCTTCCTGATGTCGAACATCGTGCCCCAGCGCAGCCCGATGAACCGGGGCATCTGGAAGAACCTGGAACACGGGATCGTCAAGTCCTACGCGCCGATGCGCAAGCATGTCTGGGTGATGACCGGCCCGGTCTTCGGGGCGGACCCGCCGCTGATCCAACGGAGATCCGGCAAGCTGATCCCGGTGCCCGAGGCCCTGTTCCTGATCATCGCCGAGCCCGAGCGCTATCCCTTCGACGCGCCGGGCAACCTGAACATCCTGGCGCTGCTGATCCCGCAAGAGCATCCCTCGACCAAGCCTGAAACCGCGCCGATCTCGTCCTTGCCCGGGATCGAGGCGCGGACCGGGCTGACCTTCTTCCCCAGGCTGTCGGCGCGGGACAAGGCCAGGCTCGTGCTGCACACCAGTCCCAGCGTCTGGCCCTTCGAGGCGATCACGCCTGGCAACAGCGACGTGCCGGTGCCCGAGGGCTAAAGACCAAGCGCCACTGCCGCCTCGTCGATCCAGCCCTTCACGAAGGCGTCGAAGCGCGCGTCGGGCTGGCGTCTGGCCAGAGTGGCCGCCAGGGGGTCGGCGGCAGTGACCGGCGCGCCGGACAGCTCTTCCAGCACGGCATGGCCGCAGAAGGGGACGTAGACCTCGGAATAGCCGCCCTCGTGGACCAGGGTCAGGCGGCCGCCGCACAGCCGGTCGGCGGCGTCCATCACTCTTCGGGTGAGGGCGCGGAACGTGTCGGCGGTGCACAGCATCCGGCCCAGCGGATCGACGGCTGCGGCATCGAAGCCGCAGGCAACGACGATCGCCTCGGGCCGGAAACGGTCAAGCGCGGGCAGGACCACCCGTTCCATCGCATGAAGGTAGCTTGCGTGCCCGGTGCCGGGGGGCAAGGGCAGGTTCAGGTTCGCACCCTGCGCATCGGGTCCGCCCCGCGCCTCGACCCCGCCGGTGTCGAGCGGATAGTTCCTTTCCTGGTGCAGGCTGATCGCCAGGACCTCGGGGTCGTCCCAGAAGATCGCCTCGGTCCCGTTGCCGTGGTGGACGTCCCAGTCGATCACGGCGACACGGCGGACCAGCCCCTCGGCCTGGGCAGCGCGGATGGCGATGGCGATGTTGTTCATCAGGCAGAAGCCGTTCGGGAAATCACTGGTGCAATGATGGCCCGGCGGGCGCGAGAGGGCATAGGCGTTGCGCACCTCGCCGGTCAGAACCGCCCGCAGGGCGGCGGTGGCCAGACCTGCCGAAAGCGCCGCAATCTCGTAGCCCCCTGCGCCAAAGGGCGTGCGCAGGCCCAGTTCGCCCCCACCGGCATCCGACATGGCCTTGAAGGCCGAGAGATAGCTTTCGGGATGGACGCGGAGAAGGTCCGCCTGTGTCGCCGCCTCGGCGCCCCGCATCGACAGGTGCCGGGTCAGGCCGGTGACCTCGATCAGGTTGCGCAGGCGGCGCTTGGTCTCGGGGTTCTCGGGCAAGCCGCCCGGAATCGGCTGGACCAGGCCCGCGACCGGAAGCGTGAAGGCATAGTTGCCGCCGCCATGCCAGAAGCAGCGTTCGTCCGAGAAGAAGGCAGTGGTCATGGGCGTCTCCCTTTGGGTCAAGACTGGGGGCGGCGGCGGAGAGCGGCCAGACGGCTGGACCGGGCGACAAAATCCTTCGAAGGATTTTGCAAATCTTTTCGAAAAGATTTGCCCTTGCCCCAACCTGCGCCCCAACCTGCGCGCCAGGTTTTCAACCGGGGATGGGCGACCCTTCCCGGCCAGGTGCCACCATCGCGATCCGCGTGAGGCCGAACGCCCCAGGCAGGACAGTCTGTCCGGCTGGACTGGCGCCGGTCACGTGGCCTTGCGCTCCAGCCGGTAGCTGCCTTCGGGCAGGTTCAGCGCCGCGGCAAGGTCGCGCAGCTGGGTCGTCGAGAAGGTGATGCGCAGCACCTCGTCCGTCTGGGGATCGACCTGTTCAAGCGTGACGCAATCCTCGAAGGCATTGATCACGATGTCTTCCAGCAGGGGAGCATCCTCGCCCTCGTCGACCAGGGTGATGACCGTTGCGTCGAATTCGTGCTCGATGGTGAACATGATCGCAAGCTAGCCCCAAGGTCGGCCCGCTGCAAGCATGACGCTTGCGTGAGCCACCCTTTCCCCCGCTTGTCGATTTGCTACCCTTGGCGAAATCCGGTCGAGGTTCCCCCCCATGCGTCTTCCCCTGCTTGCCGTCCTGCTTCTGGCCCTGGGCGGCTGCGTCGCAAGCTATCCCGCGCCTCCGGCCCTGCCGCCTGCCCCCGCCGGGCAGGTCCAGCCCGCCCGCGCGGCGGCCGAGACCTTCCTGACCGTGCTCGGCCGGGTCGAACCCGTGGCAGAAAGCTTCTGCCGTCAGCGCAGCGTGGCGGCGAACTGCGACTTCCGCATCGTGGTGGACGACCGGCCGGGCCAGCCGCCGAACGCCTTCCAGACGCTGGACCGGACAGGTCGCCCGGTCATCGGCTTCACTCTGGCGCTGATCGCCGATGCGCGGAACCCCGACGAGCTGGCCTTCGTCCTGGGCCACGAGGCGGCACATCACATCGCGGGCCACATCCCCAAGCGCAATGACCAGGCGCTGTCCGGTGCGCTTTTGGCGGGGGTGCTTGCGCAGGCCAGCGGGCTGTCCCCGGACGAGATCCGTGCAGCGCAGAACATGGGGGCCGAGGTGGCGGCGCGCAGCTATTCCAAGGAGTTCGAGCTGGAGGCCGACGCGCTGGGCGCCGAGATCGCCTTTGCCGCCGGTTATGATCCGGTGCGCGGGTCCGGCTTCTTCGACCGGCTGCCGGACCCCGGCGACAAGTTCCTGGGCAGCCATCCCCCGAACGCGCAGCGCAAGGCGCTGGTGGTGGCGACGGTGCGGCGGTTGCAGGGGTCTTGATCTGGGTCAATGCGGACCGCTGCGGTCTTGGGCAGCATGGTCTGGTTCCGACCAGGAGGAGTTGCGATGATCGGGTATCCAGAGGCACCCAGGGCGTGGTGGCTTACCCGCGGCATGGCGCGGATTTCCGGGGTCAACCTGCCGCGCGCCGTGGTCGAAGGCTGGCTGCAGCGCGACGAGCTTGAGCATCTGATCATCCGCTGTGCCGCCTGTGGCCGCGGCGCGGAATGCGAACGGTGGTTGGTCAGGTCCGGTCCGGCGCATGCGATGCCGGACTTTTGCCCGAACAAGGCCGGGATCGAGGCTCTGGGCTAGGTGCACTTCACTCGGCGCCCCGTCGACACGGGTGCCGGGGTGACCGGGGCGGTGGACCAACCCCTCTGGTCCGCCGCCCCGCTTTTCCCGGGAAGTCTGCGATGATCGTCCTGGAAGACCTCATCCGAGACCGCGGGTCGCGTTATGCCGCTGCAGCCGGCTCGGTGCGCTCGAAGGCCGAGATCGAGGCGTTTCTGACCACGCTTCGCCGCCGTCGCAAGTTCGACAAGGCCACGCATCATTCCTGGGCGGCGCTTCTGGCCGACAGCGGCCCCTTGAAGAACGACGACGGCGAGGCCGGGGCCGGCGCGGTGATCCTGAAGATGCTGGAGCGTGAGGCCGTGCCTGACCGCATCGTCGTCGTCACCCGCTGGTATGGCGGCGTCCACCTTGGCGGCGACCGTTTCGCCCATATCGTCAGCTGCACCCGCGCGGCCCTGGCGGCGCTTCGCGACCAGGGCCGTCCGGGGCGCTTGGCGCTGGCCCTGCGCGGGGCTAACCTGACCCGAAACGGGGAGGGGACGGATGCGCGACGCGCTGCGGGCCGAGGCACGGCGGTTTGCCAATACTGTGATCTGGTCATGGGCGGGCTTTCGTGCTGCCTGGGCCACGGAAAAGACGCTGCGGCAATGGACCCTGGCCAATGTGCTCTCCGCCGCGCTGGCCTTCACGCTGGACCTGGCCCCCGGTGAACGTGCCCTGATCCTGGCGCTGGGCCTGCTGATCCTTGCGGCGGAACTGATCAACACCGCCGTCGAAGTGCTGGTGGACATGGTCTCTCCCGGCCTGGACCCGCGGGCGAAGAAGGCCAAGGATTGCGGCTCGGCCTGCGTGGCGCTTGCGGTCGTCGCGGCGGGGGTGGCCTGGGGGGTGGTGCTGCTGGGGTAGGAAACGGACGCCGTCTGCGCCGGTTGTCTGGAAAACCCCCAAGACTGAAGGGCCTTCCGATGCAACGCGCCCCTTCGCCGACCGCGCCCGCCAGCGGCGCACCCGCAACTACTGCGGTGTCCCCGGATCGGCCGGGCCCCGGTTGCCCTGCCGACGCAGATGCGCACGGTAAAGCAGCGGAGCGGCCACGCGGTCATACAGGACTTCGGTGACTTGCCGGACCAGGGGCCAGTCCGTCACTCTGGCAAGCCAGCGCCACCGCGGCATCGCAGACCAGAGCGCACGGAAAGCGGGCATGCCTGACAGCACCCGACCGTCCTGCCAGACATGCAGCTGCCGCGCGGCCCGGTCTGGCGTCAGCCCCCAATCCTCGGCCCGGTCGATCCCGTCGAAGCGGATCGGCAACCCGTCCGCCACAGCGCGGCGGCGGTAGGCGTCGATCTCGAACCGGCAGACCGGGCAGGTCTCGTTGTAAAGGACGCGGGTTTCCTGGGTCATGCCTGCCAGATAGCACGCGGCGGATCAAGTCAGGCGACAGCGTGACGCAGTCACACCAGCCGTCCCCAAAGATCATATTCCCCGGCCTCGTCCACCTCGACCTTGACGATGTCGCCGGGGGTCAGGCCCTCGAAGCCTTCGTCGATGAAAAGGTTGCCGTCGATTTCCGGCGCATCGGCCCTGGTGCGGCAGGTGGCGCCGTCCTCGTCGACGTCATCGACGATCACCTCTAGCACTTTTCCAACCTTTGCGGCCAGTTTTGCCGCCGAAATGGCCTGGGCTCTTTCCATGAAGCGATCATAGCGATCCTGCTTCACTTCTGCCGGCACGTGGTCGGGCAGGTCGTTCGACCGGGCACCGGCGACGTTCTCGTACTGGAAGCAGCCGACGCGATCCAGCTGGGCCTCGTCCAGCCAGTCGAGAAGGGTCTGGAATTCGGCCTCGGTCTCGCCAGGATAGCCGACGATGAAGGTCGAGCGCAGGGTCAGGTCGGGGGCGACAGCGCGCCAGGCGGCGATTTCGTCCAGCGTCCGGGCCGCGGCGGCGGGACGTGCCATGCGCTTCAGCACCTCGGGGTGGGCGTGCTGGAAGGGGATGTCGAGATAGGGCAGCACGAGGCCTTCGGCCATCAGCGGGATCAGGTCGCGGACATGGGGGTAGGGGTAGACGTAGTGCAGCCGCACCCAGGCGCCCAGTTTCCCCATCTCGCGCGCCAGGTCGGTGATATGGGCGCGCACTTCGCCACCCTTCCAGGGCGACAGGTCATGCTTGCGGTCCACACCATAGGCCGAGGTGTCCTGGCTGATGACCAGAAGCTCGCGCACCCCGGCCTCGACCAGCTTTTCGGCCTCACGCAGCACGGCATGTGCCGGGCGAGAGACGAGCCGACCGCGCATGTCGGGGATGATGCAGAACTTGCACTTGTGGTTGCAACCCTCGGAAATCTTGAGATAGCTGTAGTGGCGCGGCGTCAGGGAAACCCCGGTTGCGGGCAGCAGGTCGATGAAGGGATCGGGCGCAGGGGGCACGGCCCCGTGAACGGCATCCAGCACCGCCTCGTACTGATGCGGTCCGGTCACGGCCAACACCTTCGGATGCGCGCCGGTGATGAATTCGGGGTCCGCCCCCAGGCAGCCGGTCACGATCACCCGGCCATTTTCCTGCAAGGCCTCGCCGATCGCCTCAAGGCTTTCGGCCTTGGCGCTGTCGAGAAAGCCGCAGGTGTTCACGATCACCGCGTCGGCCCCCTTGTAATCGGGGCTGATCGCATAGCCCTCGGCCCGAAGGCGCGTCAGGATGCGTTCGCTGTCGACCAGCGCCTTGGGGCAGCCAAGGCTGACCATGCCGATGGTCGGCTGGGCCCTTCCATCAGATCGGGCGCGCCGGGTGTCAGGCACCAGGGCACGGGCAAGGTCGGGGCGAAGGAGCGGCGGGTTTTCTGACATGGGCGCCCTATACTCTGCGCCGACCGGTCTGGAAAGCCCGCCCTCTCGGCCATTTGATGCCAGTCCGGTCCCCCCGACTTGGCATCCTGCCGCCCGCAGGCTTAGACTTGGGCAAAACAAGAAAATCCGAGGAGTTGAGCATGCGCTGGATCGTCCGGGTCGGGGTTACGCTGGCTGTGCTTCTGGTCCTGGGCCTGGGGCTGAGCGCGATGGTGCCTGCCGAGCGGGTGGCCCAGGCGGTCTCCTCGCAGTTCGAGGCGATGACCGGGCGCAAGATGCAGCTGGAGGGCGAGGTCTCGCCCCGGCTCTGGCCCTCGCTTGGCATCTCGACCGGGCCGGTCAGCATCGCCAATGCCGATTGGGCGGAAAGCGACCAGCCGTTGTTCCAGGCGCAGGGCCTGTCCATCGACGTGAACTTCGGCGCGCTGTTCGGGGGCGAGGTGAAGATCCTCGGCCTTGCCGCCGACCGGCCAGAGATCAACCTGGAACGCAATGCCGAGGGCGAGGCGAACTGGGTCTTCGCGGCCGGAACCGGGGGCGGCGCGGGCTCGGTCCCGGCTCCGGCCACGGGGTTCACGCTGGACGACGGCACGATCAGCGGCGGCGTCATCCGCTATGTCGACCGCCAGTCGGGCCGCGAGATCGCGCTGGACGCGGTGGATGCGACCCTGGCAATCCCGGATTTCTCGGGTCCCTTCACCTTGACGGCCAGGGGCCTGTCCGGCGGGCAGGCGGTGGCGCTGGACCTGACGGGCGGGGTCTTTTCCGCCTTTGCGCTGGGCCGGGTGGTGCCGGTCACGGCGACCTTGACGGCGGGCGGCACGAAGCTCGGTTTCGACGGTCGCGGCGGCTATGCGCCGGTGGTTGCCGAGGGCGCGCTTGTCGCCGACCTTGCCGATCTGCCGGCTCTGGGCGCGCTGACGGGGTCGGATCTGTCGCGCCCGCAACCCGGTCTGGGCCACGACAGGCTGCGGATTGCCGGCACCCTGACGCTGGACGGCACCGGTGCGGCCTTCCTGCGCGGGGCCGAGATCGTCATGGACGCAAACCAGCTGAAGGGCGACCTGGACCTGCTGCCCGGCGATGCGCGCCCCTTGCTGAAAGGCACGCTGGTCGCGGGTCCCATCGTGCTCGCCACCGGCCCCGAAGGCGAGATGGGCGGGGGCCAGGCCGGCGGGATGGAGGCCGCGGGCTGGCCCGAGGGCGAGATCGACGTCTCGGCCCTGGGCACGCTGGATGCCGAGGTCGCGCTGTCGGCGCCCTCGATCGACCTGGGCGTGCTGAAACTTGGCCAGACCCGTGCACTGGTGACGGTGGACCGCGCCCGCGCGGTGATCGACATCCGCGAGATGCAGGCCTACAACGGCCAGGTCTCCGGCGATTTCGTGGTGAACGGGCGCGGCGGGCTGTCGGTCGGCGGTCGGCTTGCCTTCGCGGGCCTGCAGACCCAGCCCTTGCTGACCGATCTTGCGGGCTGGGACCGGCTGGTCTCGACCGCCGATGCCGAGCTGGAGTTCCTTGGCGTCGGCAATTCCGTCGATGCGATCATGAAAAGCCTGGAAGGCAAGGGTGCGCTGGAACTGGGCCGGGGCGAGCTGCGCGGGCTGGACATCGCCGGGATGCTGCGGACCCTGGACCCCGGCTTTGTCGGCGAGGGGCAGAAGACCGCGTTCGACGGCCTTGCCGGGACCTTTACCATCGCCGGGGGCGTGCTGACCAACAACGACCTCAAGCTTGTCGCCCCTCATGTCACCGCCTCGGGGTCGGGCGAGCTTGGCCTGGGCGAGCGCAGGCTGGACTACCGCCTGCGGCCCACCGCGCTGGCGGCCGAGGATGGGACCGGCGGGGTGATGGTGCCCTTGCTCATCACCGGACCCTGGGCCGACCCCAGCTTCCGGCTGGACCTGGAATCCATCGCCCGCGAGAAGATGGAGGCCGAGGCCAAGGCCGTGGCCGAGCGTCTGGAGCAAGAGGCCAAGGCCGCCGAAGCCGCCGCCAGGGCCGAGCTGGAACAGCGCCTGCGCGAGGAGTTGGGCGTCGAGGTTGCGCCCGACCAAAGCCTGGGCGATGCGGCCAGGGACGCGGCGACGCAGGCGCTGGAAGATCAGGCCGTGCGGGCGCTGGAAGAGATCCTGAACGGGAACTGACCCAAGGGCAAAGACCCGACGGAAAAGCCGGCGCCCGGCGGCACCGGCTTTTCGATTCCGCGCTGGACGGCCTTACCGGCGCCGGTCGCGCCGGGCGCTCATCGGCTGGAAGGCGACGCCGACATGGGCCTCGCAATAGGGTTTGCCGGGCAGGCTGGGCAGGCCGCAGAACCAGAAGTCTTCGGTCGCCGGGTCGCCGATCGGCCATTTGCAGGTCCGCTCGGTCAGCTCCATCAGCGTCAGCTTGCGGGCGCGTTTCTCCACCTCGCGGACCGAGGCCAATGCCTCGGGGCTGATCTCGTTCAGGCTGGGCTGCGGCGGCAGCGGCTGGCCGGCCGGAACAATCGCCTTGCGGACCGGAAGCGGCATCACGTTGTTGGCCGGAGGCGCTGCGGCAGCCGCCGGAGCAGCCGGACGCGGCGTCTCGGCGCGCGGGGCCGCGGGGGCCGGGTCGGGCCGGGATGCGGGCTCGGGCTTGGCGGCCTGCACCGGGGCCGGGGCCGAAGCACCCTCTTCCTCTTCGTCCTTGCCGCCCACCCGGTTCGACAGGCCAAGGCGATGAACCTTGCCGATCACCGCATTGCGGGTGACACCACCCAGCTCCTTGGCGATCTGGCTGGCCGACTGGCCTTCGTTCCACATGCGCTTGAGCGTCTCGACACGCTCGTCCGTCCAGGACATCCCGATCTCCGCCTGTCTTGAATATCCGGGCAGTGTATCCGTCCGGGGCAGGGGGCCGCAAGGGTGGCTCTTGCGATTGCCCGTTCAGGGCCTGGTCGCGTCCGATTCGGCCATGACTCCGCCGATCCCCCGCCGATCATCGAGATGCCGGCGTCGATCTGCGCCGGCTAATGCCGCAAGGCGCGCGCTTCGGCGTTGCGCACGATCGGAAAGGCCGCCCTGCGCCGCAAGAGCTCGGCCTCCGGGACCACTGCATTCAGCGCAGCCCGCTCTGCCGCAGTCAGCCCCGACAGGCCCCTTTCGCCGGGGTGAAAGCTTTCCGACTGCGCCCCGTCGGCCAGAAGTATCTCGTGCCGGTCGCAGAGCAGCAGCACGTAGTCGACGCCCGCAGCAGGCAGGACCACCCGCGCCGCACGGTCGTCGGCCAGCGCCTGCGCGGCGACCAGCACCCGGTCCTCGCCGAAATAGACCTCGGCCCGCCAGTCGTCGATCAGCATCCGCTGCTGCGCCGAGACCACCAGCGGCCGCGTGTTGCCCACCGTTCCCGCCGCGAACTCCACCGGCCGCAGCGAGGGGTGCGCCAGCAGCTCCAGCGCCGAGACCCGCCGCCGCCCGACCCAGCACAGCGGCCGCGAGCCATTGGACAGCGTCGTCACCGCCTCGCCCGTGGTCAGCGTCTCGACTGGCCGGGGACCATCGGGCGTGTCGATCAGCGTGCCTGTCGCATAGGCCGCAAGCCCCTCGACCGGGGCAGCCGTGTCGCTGGCCAAGACCGCGGCGTCCCAGGGACCGGCCACGGCGACGGCCACCGCCTTCCCGCCGATCCGCACCAGAAACAGCCCCGCGCGACCTGGCACCGGCTCGATGGCGACCCGCAGCTCTGCGGCGTGGCGCACCCCGGCCAGTGCTGCGGGTTCCGCCAGCGCCAGGCCTTCCGCACCAGGATCCAGGACCAGGTCCACCGCCTCGGCCCTGGGGGCAAGCGCGGGGGCCTGTTCGGCCAGCCGCAGCGCCCAGCCCCGACCGGCAGCTGCCCGTGGCAGCAGCACATCGTCCAGCGCGTAGACGCCGACAGTGATGCGTTCCGCAACCATGTCCGCCCGAAGTCTCCGGTGTTCCTGTCGCCCTGTTCCCGAGACCGTCGGCCCCGTCGTCCCCTGATCCTGCCTTGCCAGCCTTTACAGGTCATTTCCAGCAAAAACGCCACGCCATCGGCCCGGCGAATCCGCTTTACCCGGTGACGACTTCCGGCTATCCGGACGGCATGACCACCGCGACCCGCCATATCCTCGCCTTGCGCCGACGCCCTAGCGTCTGACGCCGCACCCGCTGGTCCCGGCGCGCGCCTAGCGCCACCCTCCGCTCCCCTTCGCTTCCGTTGACTCCCGGCCAGCCGTCAGGCACCCATTGGCCTTCACCTGCAAGGACATGCCCATGATCCCGTCCGTTCTGCCGACCTACAACCGCGCGCCCCTGGCCTTCGTGAAGGGCGAGGGCAGCTGGCTCACGGCCGAGGATGGCCGCCGATACCTGGACCTCGGCTCGGGCATTGCGGTGAACGCGCTGGGCCATGCCCATCCCGCGCTGGTGCAGGCGCTGACCGATCAGGCCGGCAAGCTGTGGCACGTCTCGAACGTCTACACGATCCCCGAACAGGAACGGCTGGCAGGCCTGCTGACCGACCAGACCTTCGCCGACACCGTGTTCTTCACCAACTCGGGCACCGAAACCGCCGAGCTGGCGATCAAGATGGCGCGCAAGTTCCACCACGACGCAGGCCAGCCCGACCGGACCGAGATCATAGCCTTCGAGGGCGCCTTCCATGGCCGCTCTACCGGCGCCATCGCGGCAGCCGGGTCCGAGAAGATGGTCAAGGGCTTCGGCCCGCTGATGCCGGGCTTCAGGCACCTGAAATGGCCCGCGAACGACGCCGACCACGCCGCGATCCGCGCTGCCATCACCGACCGGACCTGCGCCGTCATCATCGAGCCGATCCAGGGCGAGGGCGGCATCCGCGTCGTTCCCGACCAGTGCCTGAAGGGCCTGCGCGACCTTTGCGACCAGACCGGCACGCTTCTCATCTTCGACGAGGTGCAATGCGGCATGGGCCGCACCGGCCGGCTTTTCGCGCATGAATGGGCGGGGGTCACGCCCGACATCATGATGGTCGCCAAGGGCATCGGCGGCGGCTTTCCCCTGGGCGCGCTCCTCGCCACCGAACGCGCCGCCTCCGGCATGACGGCGGGCACCCACGGCTCCACCTACGGCGGCAATCCCCTGGGCTGCGCGGTCGGTGCCAAGGTTGTCGAGCTGATCTCCGACCCCGCCTTCCTGGCCGAGGTCGCCCGCAAGGGCGCGCTCATGCGCCAGGGCCTGGAATCCCTCGTCGCACGCCACCCGCAGGTGTTCGAGGCCGTGCGCGGCGAGGGCCTGATGCTGGGCCTGAAATGCAAGCCCGCCCCGACCGAGGTGGTCAAGGCCGGCTACGAGGCCGGTGTCCTGACTGTCGCCGCCGCCGACAATGTCCTGCGCCTTCTGCCCGCGCTCAACATCCCCGACGCCGACATCGCCGAGGCGCTCACCCGCCTCGACCAGGCCGCCACCCAGCTGGAGAAGGCCGCCTAGGCATTTTCTGTCCATAAATATCCTGGGGGTCCGGGGGCAACGCCCCCGGCTGCCAGCCAAAAAGCGAAGCGACATGAACCACTTCCTCGACATCCACAAGACCGCCCCCGCCGACCTGCGCGCCATGATCGACAGCGCCCAGGCGATGAAGACCGCGAGGAACGGGCGCCCGAAAGGCGCGCCCGATGACGAGCGGCCGCTCGAAGGCCACATGGTCGCGCTGATCTTCGAGAAACCCTCGACCCGCACCCGCGTCTCCTTCGATGTCGGCGTGCGCCAGATGGGCGGCGAGACGATGGTGCTGTCCGGCAAGGAAATGCAGCTCGGCCACGGCGAAACCATCGCCGACACCGCCCGCGTGTTGTCGCGCTATGTCGACCTGATCATGATCCGCACCTTCGAGGAAGCCACGCTGCTGGAAATGGCCGAACATGCCACGGTGCCGGTGATCAACGGCCTGACCAACCGCACCCACCCCTGTCAGATCATGGCCGACGTCATGACCTACGAGGAACATCGCGGCCCGATCGCGGGCAAGAAGGTGGTCTGGTGCGGTGACGGCAACAACGTGGCGGCCAGCTTCCTGCACGCCGCCGGCCAGTTCGGCTTCGACTTCACCTTCACCGGGCCGGAAACCCTCGACCCCGAAGACAAGTTCGTGGCTCTCGCCCGCGACAAAGGCTCGAAGATCACCATCCAGCGCGATCCCTTCACCGCGGTCGAAGGCGCCGACCTGGTGGTCACTGACACCTGGGTCAGCATGCACGACCCCGAAAGCGCCAAGGAGCGCCGCCACAACCAGCTGCGCCCCTACCAGGTGAACGAGCAGCTGATGTCCCGCGCCAAGCCCGACGCGCTGTTCATGCACTGCCTGCCCGCCCACCGGAATGACGAGGCGACCAGCGCGGTCATGGACGGGCCCCATTCGGTGATCTTCGACGAGGCCGAGAACCGCCTGCACGCGCAGAAGGCCATCATGCGCTGGTGCCTCGGCCGCTGACCGACCCGGTGCTTCGGCACCACCGGCAGGGCCAGGTCCTCATCTTCCGCCAGATGCCGCGCTTCGGCCCGCCCGGACCTGAGCCTCCGGACCTGAGCCTCCGGACCTGAACCTCAGGACCTGAACCTCTGGGCGGGACGGCCCTTGGCATTCCCGCCCGCATCCGCCACCTTGGGTCAAACCCAAGGGAGGCTTTCATGCACCGTCGCTCCGTCGCCGTCTTCGACCGGTTTCTTTCCGCTCTGTCCACCATCCTCGACAAGGCCGAGGCGCATTGCCAGGCAAAGAAGATCAAGCCCGAGGTGATCCTTGCGGCGCGTCTGTTCCCCGACATGTTCCCCTTGACCCGCCAGGTCCAGCTGGCCTGCGATTTCGCCGCGCGCGGAACGGCCCGGCTGGCGGGGCAGGACCCCAAGGGCTTTCCCGACACCGAGATCACCTTCGCCGAGCTGAAGGACCGCATCGCTGCGACGCGCGGCTACATGGGCAGCTTCCAGGCCGCCGACTTCGCCCATGCCGACACCCGCGAGGTGCATTTCAAGGCCGGGGGCCGCGACATGGTGCTGAAAGGCGAGGAATTCCTGTCCTTCTTTGCCCTGCCGCAGTTCTTCTTCCACATCACCACCGCCTACAACATCCTGCGCCACAACGGCATCGACCTGGGCAAGCGCGACTACATGGGCGCGCCATGAGGGGCGTCCTTGGCCACGACACGCAGCGGGGCATCGCCGGTTTCGCGACGCTGACCGGGTCGAAGACCTCGACGCTCAGGCCGGCTGAGGCGCAGCGGGCCGCAGGACCCTTGCCCCGTCCGCGTCCGCCGCCCGCGCCGCCAGCAGCGCCACCAGGATCAGCATCAGCGACAGCACGGCATAGGTCGGCCGAAAGCCCACATGCTCGGCCACGAAGCCGATCGTCGACGGCGCGACCAGGATCCCGCAATAGCCGACCATCGTGACGATCGAGATGGCGCTGGCCGAGGGCAGGCGCGGATGGTTCCCGGCGGCCGAGAACAGGATCGGCACCATGTTGGCGATCCCAAGCCCTGCCACGAAGAAGCTGACGATCACCATCCAGGCTTCGGTCGCGACCGCTCCGCCCATCATCCCTGCGGCCCCCAGCCAGCCCGAGACCCGCAGGGTCCGCACGGCGCCGAACCGGTTGCGCACCGTGTCGCCCAGAAAGCGCATCAGCGCCATCGCCCCGGCAAAGAACGCAAAGCCAAGGCCCGAGACGAAGACATCCGACCCCAGCTCCTGCTGCATGTAGATCGCCGCCCAATCCAGGACCGCGCCTTCCGGCACCATCGAGGCCAGCGCAAGGAACCCCAGCAGCCAGATCTGCAGGTCCCTGGGGAAAAGCTTCGTCGCCGGCGCGGCGGGGACGGCCTCGGCCACCACGGGTTTCGGCGCTTCGGGCAACAGGAAGGGCATTGCCGCCACGACGATCACCGCGACGATGCCGGCGGTCAGCAGCGACTGCACCTCGGACCCCCAATGCGCGATGACCCAGGCCCCGGCCGAGCCGCCGATGAAGCCGCCCAGGCTCCAGAACCCGTGCGACGAGGACATGATCGCCTTGTGCAACCGCCGCTCGATCACTACGGCCTGCGCGTTCATCGCCACGTCCATGCAGCCCGCCATCGCGCCGAAGACCGCCATGAACAGCGCCAGAAGCCACAGGTTCGGCGAGAAGACGACCATCGGCAGCACCGGGATCAGCGCCAGCGAGAACAGCGACAGCACCCGCCGCCCGCCATAAAGGCTGATCAGCCGCCCGGCGAACAGCATCGCCGTGACCGCTCCCAGTCCCAGGACCAGGATCAACAGGCCCAGCGCGGATTCGGTGACGTCGTGGCGCGGCATCAGAAGCGGGATCTGCGGCGCCCAGGCCCCCATGACGAAGCCGTTGGCCAGGAACATCGCCGCCACCGCCCAGCGTGCGCGCCGCGCCTGCGTATCCACCTGCATCGTCTGCCCCTGTCAGTGTCGGCGCAGGTCATAGTCCACGCGATCGGCCGGGGAAAGGCCGCAGCGATCAATCCATGTTGCAGGCCTGAAAGGAAACCTGGCCCGGACCGACAGACTCGGTCGCTGTCCGGCGCGGCAGCAGTGTCGACAGTGCCGGCCTGCACCTGTCTGCGCCCAAGACCCCACCCTCAGGTGCCGCGCGGCTTTGCCCGCGTTGTCGGCTCCGCCTGCGTCGGATCCTCGGGCCAGGGGTGCCGCGGATAGGACCCGCGCATGTCCTTGCGCACATCCGCATAAGACGTCGCCCAGAACCGGGGCAGGTCGGTCGTCACCTGCACCGCGGCCCGCGCGGGCGACAGCAGCGTCAGCCTGACCGGCATCCGGCTCAGGCCCACCACCGGATGCACCGTGACCCCGAACATCTCCTGCAGCCGCACTTCGATCGCTGGCGCCTCGCCCTCGTAGTCGATCGGGATCTTCCGCCCCAGCGGGGTCTCGAAGCTGCCCGGGGCCAGCCGGTCCATCTCGGCCAGCCGGTCCCAGCCCAGAAGCCCCTGCAGCGCGGGGACCAGATCAAGGCTGCGGACATCCGCCTCGGTCTTCACGCCCGTCAGATGCGGCAAGAGCCAATCCTCGGCGCTTGCCAGCAAGTCGGCATCCTCCAACCCCGGCCAGTCGTCCCGCCGCGCCAGCCGCGCCCGCGCCCGCAGACGCCGCGCAGCCGCCGACCACGGCAGGCCCAGCGCCCGCACTCCGTCCAGAGCCGCCCGGGCAACCGCCGCAGCCGGGGCCTCCCAGTGCCGGTCGTCCAGCACCAGCGCGCCCAGGCGCTCTTGCCGCCGCGAGACCACCCGGCCCTCGCGCCTGGACCATTCGCAGAGCTCGACCCAGGCGATGCGGTCGGCGTGGATGCCGCGCAGCTCTGCCTCGCTGATCGCCACCGCCTGCCGCACTGTGGCCTCGCGCGCGTCGCCATCCAGATCCGTCGCCACGATCAGCCGTGCCCCCGAAAGGCCAAGCCCCGCCGCCATCGCCGCCCCCTTGCCGCCCGACAGCACCCAGCGCGGGGCGTCGCCCTTGCGGCGCAGCCCGATCCGGTCCGGGTAGGCCAGCGCCGCCATTTCGGCCAGGCTGTAGCCCGAGGAGCCTGCCCTCCCCATCCTTCTCCCATGCGGGGGGGGGCCATGCGGGGGGAGGAGGCCGCCCGGCCCGGATGCCAGTGCGCCGCCTGCGGCCTTGCGCCTCCCCTCCCCCTCGTGGGGAGGGGATGGGGATGGGGGGCTCACGGCCAGTCCCCGCGTCGCCGCTGCCAGCCGCTTCGCCTCGGCCCGGATCCGCTCCACCGCGCCCCGGTCCGCCTCGGGTCCCGGCCGCTGGATCGCCTGCATCCGCAAGGTCAGGTCCGGACCCGCCCCCCGCAAGGGGTCGCGTTCGGCCAGCAAGGCCGCCAGGGTCGCCGCTTCCGGCCCCGCGACCGCCAGCATGTGCCCAAGTCGGGGGTGCAACGGCAGCCCAGCCAGCGCCCGGCCATGCGCCGTGATATGGCCCTTCGCGTCCAGCGCGCCCAGGTCCTGCAACAGCGCCCGCGCCTCTGCCAGGGGCCCCGCGGGCGGCGGTGTCAGGAACGGCAGCTCCGCCCCGCCCCACATGGCCAGCTCCAGCGCCAGACCCGCCAGATCCGCCACCTCGATCTCGGCGGGGGGATAGGCGGCCAACCCGCCCTCTTCGCCCCTGGTCCACAGCCGGTAGCACACCCCCGCCGCCACCCGCCCCGCCCGGCCCCGGCGCTGCTCGGCCTCGGCCTTGGTGACCCGCTCGGTCACCAGCCGCGACATGCCCGAGTTCGGATCGAACCGCGCCCGCCGCGCCCGCCCTGCATCCACCACCACCCGGATATCCGGCAGCGTCAGCGAGGTCTCGGCGATCGAGGTGGCCAGCACCACCTTGCGGCCCTCGGCAGGGGCCAGCGCCGCCCGCTGCGCCGCAAAATCCATCGCCCCGAACAGGGGCCGCAGCGCCACCCCCGGCACATCGCGCAACAGCCCTTCGACCCGCCGGATCTCGGCCTCCCCCGGCAGGAAGACCAGCATCCCGCCGCCAAAGTCGCTGGCCGTCTCCTCCAGCGCCGCCTTCAACGCCCCGGCGACCACCGCCTCCAGCCGCAGCGACGCATCCGGCGGCCGCGGCAGCCACCGGGTCTCCACCGGCCAGGCCCGCCCTGCAGAGGTCACCACCGGCGCCCCGCCCATCAGCGCCGCCACCGGCCCCGCATCCAGAGTGGCCGACATCACCAGCAGCTTCAGATCCTCGCGCAGCGCCCCCCGCACCTCCAGGCACAGCGCCAGCCCCAGATCGGCGTTCAACGACCGCTCATGGAACTCGTCGAAGATCACCAGCCCGACGCCCGCCAGCTCCGGGTCGGACTGCAGCATCCGTGTCAGGATGCCTTCTGTCACCACCTCGATCCGCGTCGTGGCCGAGACCTTCGCCTCCCCCCGGATGCGGTAGCCCACCGTCCGCCCGACCGGCTCTCCCAGGGTCTCGGCCATCCGCTCGGCCGCAGCCCGCGCCGCCAGCCGCCGCGGCTCCAGCATCAGGATGCGACCCTGCACCACCCCGCGCGCCAGCAGGTCCAGCGGCACCAGCGTGGTCTTTCCCGCCCCCGGCGGCGCCTGCAACACCGCCATCCCGCGCAAGGCCAGCGCCTCGGCAAGCTCGGGCAACACATGGGATACCGGCAGTTCAACCATGCCCGCTTATCGCCCGTGCCTCGCGTCCTGACCAGACCCGGCCGCACCCCATGCCCTTTCCCTTCTGCCCAAATATCCCCGCCGGAGGCACGCCCGAGCCGCTCTGCGCGTCCTTCACGCGCAGAGCGGCGAGACAAAAGGCCTTCGCGCGGCACGCGCTCCGGTCAGGAACCGCCACGACCTGCGCACGGCCCGGCGATGCACCCCCTCGCCAAGCCCGCCCGGTTCCGGCAATAAGGCAGCAGACGAGAGGGACAATGGACACCACCGAACGCGCCCGCCTGATCCGCGCCGGGGACCGCCGGGCGCTTGCCCGCGCCATCACCCTGGTCGAAAGCGCCCGCCCCGACCACCGGGCCGAGGCGCTGGCACTGCTGGATGCGCTGCGCTCGGGCCCGCAGGCGCTGCGCATCGGCCTTTCGGGCACGCCGGGGGTGGGCAAGTCGACCTTCATCGAAGCCTTCGGCCTGATGCTGACCGCGCAGGGTCTCAAGGTCGCGGTCCTTGCCGTCGATCCCTCCTCCGCGCGCTCCGGCGGCTCGATCCTGGGCGACAAGACCCGGATGGAACGCCTGTCGCGCGACCCGAACGCCTTCATCCGCCCCTCGCCCAGCCAGTCCCAGCTTGGCGGCGTCGCCCGCCGCACCCGCGAGGCCGTTGCCCTTTGCGAAGCGGCTGGCTTCGACATCGTCCTGGTCGAAACCGTGGGCGTCGGCCAGTCCGAAACCGTGGTGGCCGAGCTCAGCGACCTCTTTGTGCTCCTCCTCGCCCCCGCCGGTGGCGACGAGCTGCAAGGTGTCAAGCGCGGCATCATGGAGATGGCTGACCTCATTCTGGTGAACAAGGCCGACGGCGACCTGAAAGCCGCCGCGATGCGCACTGTCGCCGACTACGCGGGGGCGCTTCACCTGCTTCGGCGCCGCCCGCAGGACCCCGAGGGCTTTCCCAAGGCGCTGCCGGTCTCTGCCCTGGCTGACGAAGGGCTGACCCAGGCCTGGGACGAGATCCAGACCCTTGTCGCCTGGCGCAAGGAGCACGGCCACTGGGACCGGACCCGTGCCACCCAGGCCCGCCACTGGTTCCAGGAAGAAGTCCGCCAGGGCCTTCTCGCCGCGCTGACGCGCGAACCGCAGAAGGGCCTGATGACCAGCCTTGGCGACCGCGTCGCAGCCGGGGACCTCACTCCCGAGGCCGCCGCCACCCGGATGCTCGAACTTCTCGGTCGCGGGCGGTGAAGGCGGCGCGTCCGACCGAAACCCTGTTCGACGGCGACCGCCTGCGTGCCCGCCTCACCCGGCCGCGCGACGGCGGCACGGTGCTTTACGTCACCTTCCGGCAACGCCTGGACCAGCCCGGCAGCTTCTCGGACGACCCGCCCGTCCGCCAGGCCCTGGCCCTGGGTCTTGCGCATCTTCACCTGCAGTCGCGCTGGAACGACTGGTACCTGAACCCCGAGACGGAGGCCCTGGAGGCCGCGCTCTGCACCCTGCGGCAGGGGTTCACCCAGGCGCGGGCAGTGGGCTACTCGATGGGCGGCTACGCGGCCCTGCGGCTTGCGGCCGCGCTCGACCTGACCCAGGCGCTGGTGATCTCGCCACAGTTCACGCTGGACCGGACTGTCCTGCCAGTGGAACGCCGCTACCGCGAGGCCGCAGCTTTCGACCGGGGGCTCGGCGATCTTGCCCGCCACGGCAAGCCCGACCTTTGCGGTGCAGTGGTCTTCGACCCCAGCCACCCGCTCGACCCGCTGCACGCCCGCCTGATCCGCCAGATCATGCCCGGCATGGCCCCGGCGCCGTGCATGTTCGGGGGCCATCCCGCAACGCAAGCGATCCGCGCCGGAGGCGGGTTTCGACAATTCCAGGCGCTGGGCCTGAATGCAGCCCTGTCGGCCCCCGCCATCGTCCGGCTGCACCGCGCGCTTCGCACAACCTCAAGCCGATACTGGCATTTCCGTGCCAAGGCCTGCCTTGTCCGTGGCAAGACCGCCCAGGCCGAACAAGCGCTGGCCCGCGCCGAAAGGCTTGCGGACGCCTAGGGTCGGCGCACCCGGCCTACCTTGCGGCCACAGCAGCCCGGACCGGCCTTCACTGGCTTCGCCGCCGCACGGGGGCAGCCGCGCGCCGGATGTTGCCTGGCCAGTGCTCGCGCCTTTCCTGCCGCCTGACCGCTTGACGCCGCCCGGGATTCCCCTTACACGCCCACAATCGAATTCGAGGGCTGGGGATTCCCCGCCTTCTCCCGCTTTTGACGAACCGAAGGAACACCAGAATGTCGCGCGTCTGCGAACTTACCGGCAAGGGGCCGATGTCCGGCAACACCGTCTCCCACGCCAACAACAAGTCCCGCCGTCGGTTCCTGCCGAACCTGAACGAAGTGACCCTGATCTCCGACGTGCTGGGCCAGTCGTTCAAGCTGCGCGTCACCGCCGCGGCGCTGCGGTCGGTCGACCACCGCGGGGGCCTGGACGCCTATCTGGCGAAGGCCAAGGACGACGAACTGTCGACCGCCGCGCAGAAGATCAAGAAGGACATCGCCAAGGCGCAAGCCGCGGCCTGATCCGTCTGTCGCCATCGCAAAGGCCCCGCCTTCGTCAGGAAGGCGGGGCCTTTCGCTTTTCAGCGGGATGGTGGGCAGATTGCCCACCCTACGCCCGCGCAAGCATGGCCAACAGCCGGGCCGGGCGCAACCCGT
>PNNE01000154.1 GCA_013824055.1 Rhodobacter sp.
GTCGCCATCGCCCGCGTCATCCTGAAGGACGCCCCGATCCTGATCCTGGACGAAGCGACCAGCGCGCTGGACTCGGAGGCCGAAGCCGCCATCCAGGGCGCGCTCTACGGCGTGATGGAGGGCAAGACCGTGATCGCCATCGCCCACCGCCTGTCGACCATCGCCGCGATGGACCGGATCGTGGTGCTGGAGGACGGCCAGGTGGCCGAGGACGGCCCGCATGCCGAACTTCTCCGCAAGGGTGGCCTTTATGCCCGCTTCTGGGCCCGCCAATCGGGTGGCTTCATCGGGCTGGAAGAGGAAGCGGCCGAATAGCGAAACCCCGCCCCGGACTTGATCCGGGGCCCCCCGCAACCCAGGAGGCCCCGGATCAAGTCCGGGGCGGGGCCTGTCCAAGGCATTACCGCCTTCACCCTTGCTTCCCCCCGCAGACCGGCCTACCTCCACCTGATGAGTGCCCTTCAAAGCCTCGGCTCCCTCATTGACGCCTTCCGTCCCGCCGACGGCCCCCCGCCGCAACGGCTGGGCGCCTTCATGCGCTGGTCGCTGGCCGGGTCCTGGCCGATGCTGGTCGTCGCGGGCATCCTGTCGTCGCTGGCCGGCGTCACCGAAGTCGTCAGCGCGCTGATCCTCGGCTGGGTGATCGACGCTGCCGTCAATTCCGGCCCGACCGACTTCTTCGCCGCGCATTGGAGCCTCGTGGTCTGGTTCCTGGTCTTCTACATCGTCCTGCGGCCCCTGGCCTTCGCCGTGTCTTCGGCCTCGAACAGCATCATCATCGGCCCGAACGTGATGCCCTTGGTCCTGTCCCGCCTGCACCGCTGGACCCTGGGCCAGGCCGTCACCTTCTTCGACAACGACTTCGCCGGCCGCATCGCGCAAAAGCAGATGCAGGCCGCCCGCGCCGTCACCGATGTCGCCACCGAAGTCATCAACACCGTCTGTTTTGCCCTGGCTTCCGTCATCGGCTCGGTCGCCTTCCTGGTCGCCGTCGACATGAAGGTCGCCGCCGCCCTCATGGTCTGGCTGGTCGCCTACATCGTCCTGATCCGCTTCTTCATGCCGATGATCCGCACCAACTCCGCCGCCCGCGCCTCGTCGCGCGCGATGGTCTCGGGCCAGGTCGTGGACACCATCACCAACATCAAGACCGTCAAGCTTTTCGCCCATGCCGCCTTCGAGGATCGCGTCGCCCTGGACGCGATGGAGGTCTTCCGCGAGCGCAGCCTTGAATTCGGCGTGATCTCCACCTGGTTCCGCTTTGCCCTGATGCTGCTGGCAGGGGTCCTTCCGGTCCTGCTGATCGGCGGCACGGTGATGCTTTGGCAACAGGGTTCAGCGACCGCCGGGGACATCGCCGCCGCCGGGGCCATCGCCTTGCGCATTGCCCAGATGTCGGGTTGGGTCAGCTTCACCCTGATGTCGATCTATACCAGCGTCGGCGAGGTCGAGGATGGGATGCGCACGCTCTCGGTCCCGCATACGCTTGCCGATGCCACCGATGCCAAGCCCCTGCCGCGCATCAAGGGCGAGATCCGCTTTGACAACGTCACTTTCGCCTATGGCCGAAAGCGTGGCGGGGTGCAGGGCATCGACCTGACCATCCGGGCCGGAGAGAAGCTTGCCATCGTCGGGGCCAGCGGCGCGGGGAAATCCTCGCTCGTCGCGCTGCTTCTGCGGCTTTACGACCCGGAGGAAGGCGCCATCTCGATCGATGGCCACGATCTGCGCAGCGTCACGCAGGAAAGCCTGCGCCGTCAGATCGGCATGGTCACGCAGGAAACCGCGATGTTCAATCGCAGCGCGCGCGATAATATCGCCTACGGCAGACCCGAGGCCAGCCAGGACGAAATCGTCGCCGCCGCCAGGGCGGCCGAAGCCGACGAGTTCATCTCCACGATGCTCGACCACAATGGCCGCAAGGGGTACGACGCCTTTCTGGGCGAGCGCGGGGTCAAGCTGTCGGGCGGCCAAAGGCAGCGCATCGCCCTTGCCCGCGCCTTTCTGAAGGACGCCCCCATCCTGGTGCTGGACGAGGCGACCTCGGCCCTCGACTCGGAAGTCGAAGCCTCGATCCAGCAGGCCCTGGGCCGCGTGATGCAGGGCAAGACCGTTCTTGCCATCGCCCACCGTCTGTCCACCATCGCGGCAATGGACCGGATCATCGTGCTGGACCGTGGCCGGATCGTCGAAATCGGCAGCCATGACGCGCTTCTGGCCAAGGATGGGCTTTACGCGCGGTACTGGAAACGGCAATCAGGCGGCTTCATCGGCGTAGAAGACGAAGAAGCGGAAGCGGCAGAGTGATCGTCACCATTGACCGGCTGGGCCACCTTGGCCACGGCATCGCACGCGACCAGGACTCGGGGCCTCTCTACGTCCCCGGCACGCTTCCCGGCGAAGTCGTCGAAGGCAGGCCCGACGGCGATCGCCTGGCTGACCCCAGGATCATCACCCCCTCGCCAGACCGGGTAAGACCCCCCTGCCGTCACGCCCGCGCCTGTGGTGGCTGCCAGTTGCAGCACGCCTCGGAGACCTTTGTGGCGCAGTGGAAGCAGCACGTCGTCGCAACCGCCCTGGCCGGGCAAGGCCTGGCCGCCGAATTCCGGCCCCTGGTCACTTCGCCGCCCAACTCACGCCGCCGCGCCACGTTGTCTGCCCGCCGCACCAGGTCCGGTGTGCTGATCGGCTTTCACGCCCGCGCCTCGGACACCATCGCCGAGATCCCGGACTGCCAGCTTCTCCACCCCGGCATCCTTGCGGCCTTCCCCGGCCTGCAGGCCCTGGTGCTGGCCGGTGGATCGCGCACGATGGAACTCTCGCTGCAGGTGACGTTGACCCGCGGTGGCCCGGATGTTGTGGTCACGGGCGGCAAACCCCTGGACAGCGCATTGCGCATGGACCTTGCCCGACTGGTCGAGGCGCAGGGGTTCTCTCGCCTGACCTGGGACGGCGAGACCGTCGCGCTGCGCGACCGCCCCGCCCTGACGATCGGCACGGCCACTGTCGTCCCCCCGCCGGGGGCCTTCCTGCAAGCCACCGCCGAAGGCGAAGCCGCGCTGCTGACCGCCGTGAAACAGGCCCTCGGCCCGCAAAAGCGCGTCGTCGACCTGTTTTCCGGCATCGGCACCTTCACCTTGCCGCTGGCCGAAACCATGGAGGTCCACGCCGTCGAAGGGGACGCCGCCATGACCAGGGCCCTCGACCTTGCGGCACGGGCCACCCCGAACCTCCACCGCATCAGCGTCGAGACCCGCGACCTCTTCCGCCGCCCGCTTGAGCCTGACGAACTCGTCACCTTCACCGGAGCCGTCATCGACCCGCCTCGCGCCGGGGCCGAGGCGCAGACGCAGACCCTTGCCGCGTCTGCGATCCCGGTGATCGCCGCCGTCTCCTGCAACCCCGTCACCTTCGCCCGCGACGTCCGGGCGCTGACAAGCGCAGGCTACCGGCTTGACTGGATCCAGGTCGTCGACCAGTTCCGCTGGTCCACCCACATCGAGCTGGTCGCCCGCCTGTCGCGCCCCTGACGCATCCGTGAAGCCCGGCCCGGTTTGCCGCACTAGGCAAATCACCCCGATTCCTGTACCGATGAGAAAAAAATACAGGCGGGCAAGGGCATGCGGATTTTCGGTTGGTTGGCGATCCTGGTGGCAGTGATCGCACTTTCGGGCTGCGGCTCGAAGTTCAAGCGGTATCACGGACCCGAAGTCACCCAGATCCAGGTCCACAAGGCCGACCGCAAGATGTACCTCTTCCACCAGGACAGGGTGCTGAAGACCTATGACATCGCGCTTGGCTTCACCCCCGAGGGCCACAAGCAGTTCGAAGGCGACGGCAAGACGCCCGAAGGCCAGTACTACATCAGCCACAAGAACCCGGATTCAAAGTTCCACCTCTCGCTCGGCATCTCGTACCCGAACGAAGCAGACATCGCCTTTGCCGAAGCCCAGGGCAAATCCCCCGGCGGCGACATCTTCATCCACGGCGGCCCCAACACCCCGATCACCAGCCGCGACTGGACCTGGGGGTGCATCGCCCTGACCGACCGGGAAATGGAGCGGGTCTACGCGATGGTCAATCCAGGCACCCCGATCTTCATCCTGCCATGAAAATGGGGGCCCGAAGGCCCCCGATCCACCCGGTGACAGGTTCTCAGGCGCCCGGTCAGGCGCCCGTCACCATCGTCCACCAGATCTTTCCGTTCGGCTCCTGGAACCAGGCGAAGCCCAGACGCGTCGCCAGCGGGTCCATGATCACCACGCGGGTATCCTCGCGGGCCATCCAGGACGACAGCGTCTCCAGTTCGGTCTCGTAGGTCTCCGAGATGTTCTCGCCCAGATAGCGCCCGGTGAAGCCCGCGCGCTGCGCCCGAAGCAGCGGAGACGACCCGTCCGACCCGAAGTGCCAGGGCCGGTTCTGCACCGACATGTCGCGCGCATGGGTCGCCGCCGCCGCATTCAGGTTCGCGTCGAATGACACCGGCGGCAGCGCCCTGGCCGCCCGCAGCGTGTTCATCGCATCCAGAAAGCGGAACGACACCGCCTGCCCATCCGTAATCCGGTAGACCCGCGGCAGGGGCTTGCCGTCCGCGCCAAGTTGAGGTTGGCCGGTCGTCGCACAGGCCGCAAGCGCCAGGAACACGCCCTGTGCCAGGAAAACGCGTCTTTTCATTCTGTCCACCAGATCAAAGCCGCCCGAAGCGGCCATTCGCCCCCTCCTTAGCGGAAGCGGTCGGCAGGTTCAAACCTGCATCTTGCCGATCGGCGGTCCCTGACGGGTGTTTGATTTGCGCCGTCCCGGCAAAGCACCTATATGCACCGCGACGCAACGACTTTCAGGAGTATGAGCAATGTCGAACGGTCCGATCAGCCGTCGTGCGGTTCTGGGCGGGGTGGTGGGCGCGGCAAGTCTGGCAGCCATGCCAGCCTTTGCCCAAAGCGACACCACCGAATTCACCCCACCAGCTTCCGCTACGGTGCGCAACAACGTGTCCAGCTTCCGGATGCTGCGCTGGGAGGATTACTTCGAAAACACCCGGAATGGTGCGATCCTGGCCGACACCACGTCGCGCGCATTGCACTTCTGGTCGGAAGACCTGTCGATCTACCGGCTTTACCCGACCTCGGTCCCGCTGTCCGAAGACCTCACCCGCCTTGGCCGGACCGAGATCGTGAAAAAGGTCGTCAACCCAAGCTGGCGGCCCACGCCGGCGATGAGGCTGCGCAACCCGGAATGGCCGGATGTCGTGGAAGGTGGCGCGAAGGACAACCCGATGGGCACCCGCGCCATGCACCTGTCCTGGACCTACTACCGCATCCACGGCACCCATGACACGCGCAAGATCGGCCGCCGCTCGTCGAACGGCTGCATCGGTCTGTACAACGAGCACGTCGAAGAGCTGTACGAATTCGCCAAGATCGGCACTCAGGTTCTCCTGATCTGACACCGCGGCCCCGCCGGACGGATCGGACCGCGCGGCTGCAAGGCCGCGCGGTCTTTTTCTGTCTCGGCTCTGGTGGCACCAGGCGGGCAGCGTCACGTCGATCTGGCCCGTGCAGGCGGCATCCACGCAGCGCGCCAGCCTGCGAGGGCACCTCACCTGTTCCGCAGCCAGCCGCCCAGGTTCTCTTCGATCACCGCGACCAGCGCCTCGATATGGGCCGCGTCATCGTTCAGGCAGGGAATGTAGGTGAAGCTTTCCCCGCCCGCGTGTTCAAAGGCCTCACGGATCTCGCCGTTGATCTCTTCCAGCGTCTCGATGCAGTCGGCGGAAAAAGCCGGAGCCATCACCGCGATCCGCTTCTTCCCGGCCCGCGCCAGCTCGGCCACATGCTCGACCGTGTAGGGACGCAGCCACTCCTCGCGCCCGAAGACGGACTGGAAGGTGGTGTCGATCGACCCCTTCTCCCAGCCCAGCCGTTCGCGCAAGAGTCGCGTCGTCTTGGCGCACTGGCAGTGGTAGGGGTCGCCCTCCATCAGGTAGCGCTTGGGCATGCCGTGATAGCTGGCCACCAGCACGTCGGGCCGGTGATCCAGCCCGGCGTAGACCGTCTCGACCGACCTGGCCAGCGCGTCGATGTACAGCGGGTGGTCGAAATACTCGGCCACGGTCCGCACTGCGGGCTGCCGCTTCTCCTGCATCAGGGCGCGGAAGAACTGGTCGTTCGCCGTGGCCGAGGTCGCCCCGGCGTAATGCGGGTAAAGCGGGAAGAACAGCACCTTCTCGCACCCGGCGGCGACCATTGCCTTGACCTTCTCGTCGGTCGAGGGGTTGCCGTAGCGCATGCAGAAATCGACCATGATGTCGGCCCCATGCCGTTCCGCGATCATCTTGGCAACCGCGGCAGTCTGGGCCCTGGTGATCGTCAGAAGCGGGCTTTCGTTCAGCTCTTCGTTCCAGATCAGCTTGTAGTTCGCCCCCGAGGTGAAGGGCCGTTTCGTCAGGATGATCAGCTGCAACAGCGGCTGCCACTTCCACGACGGATAGTCCACGACGCGCTTGTCGGACAGGAACTCGTTCAGATAGCGCCGCATCGACCAGTAGTCGTAGGCGTCCGGCGTGCCCAGGTTGGCCAGCAGCACTCCGATCCGCGCCTTGCGGACGCGGGGGTGGTCGGCGGGGGCGTGGGCAAGGCGGCCTTCGCCCGGGGCAACGTCTGTCCCAGTCACGGCGGCGGTCCGGGCATCCAGCATGGTGATCTTCCCAATGGTTCACGAGGGGACATAAGGGGTTGGTCGGCAGGGTCAACCGTCTTTGGGCAGGGGCGACTCGGGGACGCCCAGCGCCTCGGCCAGCCGCGCCCGAGCCGAGCCGGGCCGCAACGGCTGCTGCTGGCTGTCATGCGGGGCCCAGCCGGTCAGCACGACCAGCTCGGCCGTGGCCGCAAGCCGACCTTCGGGCGTGCTGTAACTGCCCGCGTAGCGCCGCGCTGCCTCGGCCAGAACCGCGCGGCGGGTAAAGCGGCGCAGTCTGGCGGCCAGGGCGTTCGTCTCGCCCGCCGCACGAAGGTCCGACAGAAGCGCGGGGAAGCTGCGATACTGCACCGTTTGCACCAGGCTGTCGGCCACCGGCAGGGCAAAGCCCGCCCGCTGCATCAGCGCGCCAAGATCGCGGATCTCGCCCATCGGCACCACGCGGGGCGAAAGGCCGCCGGTCACCGCCGCCTCGGCCTCGGCCAGACAGGCGCGGAGTTCCTGCAGGCTGCGGCCCCCCGGCAGGACCACCAGGCACAGACCGTCAGGCTGCAAGGCGCGGCGGCACTGGACCAGCTGACCCACGGGGTCATTTGCCCAATGCAGCGTCATGAAGTGCACGACAAGATCGTGCGCGCCCGGCTCCAGCGCGATCAGATCATCGTCGGAACCAGCACAGCCTCTGGAAAACCCGCGAATATCTGCGGATAGGCCGTCACCACGGCGGGCGACGTAAACCTTTTGTTAACCTCGCTGAGTCTCTCCTGCAGATCATCAAGGGCCAGGCGGTGCAGGAACAGCGCCTCGTCATGGCCGGGCAATGCGCAGGCACGGGCGCGGTGGCGGGCCAGAGCCGGTCGGTCGGTCAAGGTGGGCGGCTGGGTCATCGGCGGGACATTAGGAGCGGAGAATGGGATTGCAAGGCGCGTTGCAGCTACTTTACCCGCCGCAGTGCATTTCCTGTTCGGCCCCCGTGCAAAGCGACTTCGGCCTGTGCGCCGACTGCTGGCGCGAAACGCCCTTCATCAGCGGGCTGGTCTGCGACAAGTGCGGCGTGCCGCTGCCGGGGCAGGACGCCGGCGAGCATGCCGTGTGCGACGATTGCATGACCATCGCACGCCCCTGGGACCGGGGTCGCGCTGCGCTGATCTATGACGAGAACGGGCGGCGGCTGGTCCTGGCGCTGAAGCACGGCGACCGCATGGACCTGGCCCGGCCCGCGGCGGGCTGGATGCTGCGGGCGGCGCGGCCGATCCTGAAGCCCGAAATGCTGGTCGTCCCGGTGCCGCTGCACTGGATGCGGCTGTTCCGACGGCGGTTCAACCAGGCGGCCCTGCTGTCGCGCAACATCGCAACTGCGGCGGGGTTGCAGCATTGCCCGGATGCGGTGATCCGCAGACGGTCGACGGGCAACCAGGACGGCAAGACCCGGGACGCGCGCTTTGCCAATCTGGTCGATGCATTCGGCGTTCCGAAGCGCCGGGAAAAGCAGGTTCGCGACCGCGACGTGCTGGTGGTCGACGACGTGATGACCTCGGGTGCGACCTTTGCCGCGGCAAGCGAGGCGCTTTTTGCGGCAGGCGCGCGCTCGGTTTCGGTTCTGGGGCTGGCGCGCGTTGCGAAAGGCGGCTGAACCCCTGTAGACTGGCGCGCAAAGAGGACTCCGCGATGCGCACGGTCGAAATCTACACCACGCCCTTCTGCCCCTACTGCCATGCCGCCAAGCGGCTGCTGCAGAAGAAGGGGGCCAGCTATTCCGAGATCGACGTCAGCCAGGACCCTGCCCTGCGCGCGCAGATGACCCAGCGCGCGAATGGCCGCCGGACGGTGCCGCAGATCTTCATCGGGGCGCAGCATGTCGGCGGCTCGGACGATCTGCATGCGCTGGACCATGCCGGGAAGCTTGACCCGATGCTGGCCGATTGATGCGCGTCGGGCTGGTGCAACTGACGGTCGGCGATGACCCGGCGGCGAACCTGCCGATGACGCTCGGCCATGTCCGGCAGGCCGTGGCGCAGGGCGCGGGGTTTGTCCTGACGCCCGAACTGACCAACGGCCTTTCCTCCAGCCGCGCCCACCAGCGCGGCGTCTTCCGGCATGAGGAGGCTGACGAGACTCTGGCCGCGCTGCAGGCCGAGGCGAAGGCGGCCGGCATCTGGCTGCTGATCGGTTCGCTCGGGTTGCTGACCCATGACGCGGATGGCCGCTTTGCCAACCGCAGCTTTCTGATCGCACCGGATGGCAGCGTGGCCGCCCGCTACGACAAGATCCACATGTTCGACGTCAACGTCTCGGCGACCGAGGTCTACCGCGAAAGCGAGGGCTACCGGCCGGGGTCGAAGGCGGTGGTGGCAGAGACCCCGTTCGCGAAGATCGGGATGACGGTCTGCTATGACGTGCGTTTTCCGGCGCTGTATCGGCGGCTGGCACAGGGCGGCGCGCAGGTCATCACGGTGCCGGCGGCCTTCAACCACCTTACCGGGGCGGCGCATTGGGAAACCCTGCTGCGGGCGCGGGCGATCGAGACGGGCTGCTTTGTCCTGGCCCCGGCCCAGACCGGCTTTCACCCGGAGACCAACGGCAAGGGCCGCAAGACCCACGGCCATTCGCTTGCCATCGCGCCCTGGGGGGAAGTGCTGGCGGATGCGGGAACCGAACCGGGGGTGACGCTGGCGGACCTGGACCTTGCCCGCGTGGCCGAGGCGCGGGGCCGGGTGCCCTCGCTGACGCATGACCGGAGTTTCGACGGGCCATGGGACTTCGACGGGCCATGAGCGCGGAAAAGGCCGACGACATCGCGGTTGCCCTGTTCGGCGAGCTGTTCATGGCCGACCAGCTGGCGCGCAACCGCATCTCGAAGGTCCTGCCCAAGGGGATGGAGCTGTCGCATTTTTCCGTGCTGAACCACCTGGCGCGGATCAACGACGAGCGCACTCCGGCGCAACTGGCAAGATCGTTCCATGTGACGCGCGGGGCGATGACCAACACGCTGACCAAGCTGGAATGGGCGGGCCATGTCCACATCCGCCCCGACTGGGAGGACGCCCGACAGAAATTCGTGGCGATCAGCCCCTCGGGCCGGTCCGCGCGGGAATCGGCGCTGGCCAGCGTGGTGCCGCTGATCGCCGAGGTCGTGCAGGCCATCGGGGCCGACCGGGTGCGGGCGCTGCTGCCGGTGCTGCGCGAGTTGCGGATCAAGCTGGAGGACGACTGACCCGACGGGTCATGTCGGAAATGCCATAGCCCTGCCGGTTCCGCCCGGCCGCAGGCTTATAGCCCTTGCCCTGTCAGCCGTATCTTCGCATAGATTGAGGCATCATCCCAAGAACCGGTCATCATGCAGCCTTCCTCCCGTCTTCTTGCATTGCTTGCCCTGGGCACCGCGCTGGTCAGTGCCCCCGCCCTGGCGGAAATGCCGGGCACGCTGAACCTGAACGGCGCGACGGGCCTGATCGACATGCCTTCGGGCGATGCGCAGCGGGATGCGACGTTCTCGTTCTCGACCGCGCTGATCGGGCCGGTGACCCGGTCGACGCTGAGCTTCCAGTTCAGCGAACGGCTGTCCGGCTCGTTCCGCTTTCAGACCTGGCGCGACTTTGATCCGGTTGCAGGCGATGAAAGCGACCGCAGCATCGACCTGCGCTATCAGGTGCTGAAGGAAGGCAGGATTGCCCCGGCGCTGACCATCGGGTTGCAGGACCTGACGGGGCGGGGGCTGTATTCGTCGGAATATGTCGCGGCGACGAAGACCTTTGGCGACAAGGTCAAGGTCACGGCGGGCCTGGGTTGGGGGCGGCTTGGCAGCGATGGCGGGATCGGCTCGCCCTTCGGCAGCCGGCCTCCGGTCGATCCGCTGGGGGTGCCCAATGCCGACCAGTGGTTCCGCGGCGAGGCGGCGCCGTTCGCGGGCCTGGAATACAGGGTCAACGACGACTGGACGCTGAAGGCGGAATACTCCTCGGACGCCTACGTGCTTGAGGACGCCGAGCGCGGGCTGATCCAGCGTGACAGCCCGTTCAACTTTGGTGTCGAATACCAGCGCAGCCCCTACATGCGCTTCGGCGCCTATTCGCTGTACGGGTCGGAATTGGCGCTGGCCTTCCACATCATCCTGGACCCGAAAAGCCGCGCGACGGGCGGGATCGTCGGCAAGGCTCCGGTCCCGGTCAAGGCGCGGCCCGCCCGCGCAGCCGACCCCGAGGCCTATGACGGCGGCTGGGTCAGCCAACCCGACGCCGGACCGATCCTGCGGCAGAACCTGGCCAAGCGGCTGGCCAGGGACGGGATCGCAGTCGAGAACCTGGCCTATACGGCCGACACCGTGCAGGTGCGCATCCGCAATGGCCGGATCGACGCCGGCTCGCAGGCGATCGGCCGCACGGCCCGGGCGCTTAGCCATGTGATGCCCGCATCGGTCGAAGTGTTCGAGATCGTGCCCGTGGTGAACGGCATCGGCGCATCCAAGGTCACCATCCGCCGCAGCGACCTGGAGGCGCTGGAATACACCGCCGACAATGCCACCCTGCTGCGCGAAAGGGTGACAGTCACCGACGCCGGCCCCGCTCCGGCCTGGTCGCTGGGCGACGAAGAGCTTTACCCCAAGTTCCGCTGGAGCCTTCGCCCCGTCGTCCGCCTGTCCGAACCGATGGAGGGTGACGTCGGCTTGCGGCTGTCGGCCAACTACGACATGGCGCCGGGCTGGGTGCTTTCCGGCTCGATCTACAAGGAAATCGCCAGCAACCGCGAGACATCCGTCTCGACCTCGACCTTGCCGCGCGTCCGCACCGACGGCGCGCGCTACAGCGAACTGGGCGATCCGGCGCTGGAGAAGCTGACGCTGGCCTGGTTCGCCCGCCCGGCCGACAGCTTCTATTCCCGGCTGTCCGTCGGCTACCTGGAGCGGATGCACGCCGGGGTCTCGGGCGAGCTGCTGTGGAAGCCGGTCGACAGCCAGCTCGCGCTGGGGGCCGAGGTGAACTACAGCAGGCAGCGCGACACCGACGGTGGGCTGGGCTTCGGCGAATACGACTATGACATCGTCACCGGTCATGTTTCGGCCTATTACGATTTCGGCAACGGCTACCTGGGTCAGCTGGATGTCGGCCGCTATCTGGCGGGCGATGTGGGGGCGACCGTGTCGGTCGACCGGGTCTTTGCCAATGGCTGGCGCGTCGGCGCCTTTGCCACGGTCACCGATGTCAGTGCCGAAGACTTCGGCGAGGGCGGGTTCGACAAGGGTGTGCGCCTGACCATACCGTTCAACTGGGCGCTTGGCACCGACACCCGTCGCGGCCTTGACCTGAACTTCCGGCCCAACGGCGGCGACGGCGGCGCGCGGCTGAGCGTCGATGACCGGCTCTACCAGTCGATCCGCGAGTATCACACGGACGGGCTTGACCCCGACTGGGGAAGGGTCTGGCGGTGAAGCCTGTGAAACTGGCGCTGGCCGGGCTGGCCGCTGTGGCTCTGCTGGCGGGGTGCGGCAACGACACGACCCCCAATCCGATGGCCGCTGCCGTCGGGGCCGTGGCAAAGACCGGCATGGCGAAGCTGAAGGGGCAGTCGGCAGAGGCGGCGCCCGCTGCCCAACCCGCCTCGCCCGAAGCTCTGCGGGCCGAGCTGGCGCAGGCCGGCCAGCCGATCCTGCTGGTGTCGTCGAAGGCGCTGGGTCAGACCGGCTTCCTGACTGTCAGCGACGCGAAGGGCGGCGTGCTGACCTGGGCCACCCCCGACGGCGCGACCTTCTCGCAGCGCGATGGCGTGCTGATCCAGACCCGCGGCCTTGGCTTCGACCTGATGTCGGCCCAGGCCCCTTCGGTGGGGCAGCTTCGGCAGGTCGGAACTTCGTATCAGCGGGTCTACTTCTTCCTGGGTCCCGACGACCAGGGGACGCGGCGCACCTATGACTGCGTGACCAGCAGCCTTGGCGCCGAGCGCATCGAGGTGCTGGGCCGCGCCCATGCGACCACCCGTCTGACCGAGACCTGCACGCGCAGTTCCGGCGGCGGCAAGGTCACCAACGAGTTCTGGATCGAGGGCGCGATGATTCGCCAGTCGCGCCAATGGGTCAGCGGGGGCCTGGGCCACATCGACTTTGCCCGCGTGATCGACTGACCTGCTGCACCGAATCCGACCCAGGCCCGGTGTTTCGTGCAGAAACCGCTGCGATTCATGCACAATTCAGGATAATCTTTACCGATCCGGTTCAGAACCCATGCAAGGGGCGGGCCGGACGCCTATCCTTGGACACCGACTTCGATACCGACAGGTTGGACGGAGGGCCGGATGAAATCGCTGATCGCAGTCGCGCTGTCCCTTGCGCTTGCCGTCCCGCTTCAGGCCGGTGGCCCAGTCGTCGTGGTCGAAGAACCGCCCGTCGTGGTGGAGGAGGGCGCCGCCTCCAGCAAAGGCCTTCTGCCCTGGCTGATGGTGCCCCTGGTCCTGTGCATCGTGATGTGCGGCGCGGAAGACGACCCCGACTGAGGGCTCAGTAATCCCTTTCCAGGAAGACCCCGATCCCGGTTTCGCCATCTGCGCCGACACGCCCCTTGACCGTCAAGCCCTCGCGCAGATCGAGGTTGAGGTTGATCTGGCTCTTGCCCTCCTGATCGATCTCGACTTCGGTGTAGATGTTCTCGGTGATGTACTTGCCCACCCTGACCGCCGCCGACCCATCCTCGGAGGTGATGAGATCAAGGTCGTCCAGCCCGAAGTTGCGCCGCAGGTTGCCCACCAGCCCCTCGCCGCTTCGTCCCGCCAGGACCGCCACCGCATTGGCCAGTTGCGCCGCCTGCAGGGCCGAGATCCTGTCCAGCCCGCGACCGAACAGAAGCCGGGCCAGGACCTCTTCCTGCGGCAGCTCCGGGGATGAGCTGAACCGGACGACGGGGTCGTTCGCCGGACCTTCCACCGTGACCGTGCTGGTGATCCCGTCGCTGTCCGTGCTGGCGGCCACGCTGATCTGCGGGATCAGACTGCCCTCAAGGCTCAGGTCGGCGCGCGACAGCACCAGCCTTCGGCCCAGGATGTCCAGCCGCCCCCGGATCAGCTGGAAGCTGCCTGCCGGGATCACACTGTCCGTCCTGCCCGACAGGCGCAGCTCGCCACCCAGCTCGGCGTCGATCCCCCGCCCCCGGATGAAGACCTGCGACGGGGCCAGGATGGTGACGTCCAGCGCGAGGGGGCGGGCCTGCTCGCGGGTCGCGCGTCCGTCGGCGTCCCCCAGCAGGCCCGCCTTGCGACGGGTTTCGCGGACTGGAGCGGGTTCGCGCGCATGGTCGATGTCCAGCAGCGCGGCCGCCGAACTGAAGCCCGAAGCGGGAACCCGGACCTCGGTCTCGGACAGCGCAAGCGTGCCGGACAGAAGCGCCCCGCCCAGAAGCGGGCCGCGCAGGGTCAGGGCACCGCTGATCCGCGTGTCGAACAGCTCGGGGTCGTACAGACGCAGCGCGTCCAGAGTCAGCGCCAGGTCGGCGTCGCGCGCGCCGGTCAGCTGGATCGGCCCGTCCACCCGCAGCCGCCCGCCCGAAGACAGCCCCGAGGTCGCCTGCAGCTGCAGTGACCCGCCTTGCAGCGTGCCGATCGCCTCGACCCCCTGCAGCGACAGGCCCAGGTCCGGATCGACGATGCGCCCGTTCGACAGCGTGACCCGCCCGGACAGCGATGCCAGGGTCAGCGGTCCCGCAAGCCGCAGGTCATAGCCGATGTCCCCCGAGGCGGACCTTGGCGCGATGAACAGGTTGGCCAGCCCCGCCGCCCCGGAGCCCCGGATCGCCAGATCCGCCGAGCCGAACCCGTTCGCGATGCGCCCTGCCACCGCAGCGCGGATCTGGCCGGGACCTGACCCGGTCATGTCCACCGCATAGCCCGTGGCATCCTGCGTGGCGCTGCCGGCAAATGTGAGCGGTCCCTCAAGTTCTGGAACGATCAGACCCAGGTTCGCCAGCCGCGCTTCCAGGTCGATCCGCCGCAGATCTCCGGCGATTTCGCCCCGCGCAGTGGCGGAAAGCTGCGGGTTCGCCAGTTCGGCCGACCGCACCTGCAGGGCGCCATCCTTGACGCCAAGGTCCAGCTCCAGCCGGCTTTCCCCCGCCAGCAGCCTGTCGGCCTGCGGGCTGCCCAGCCGCAGCGACTGCCCGGTGCCCGACAGTTGCAGCCGCCCAGCCTCGGGCAGGCCGGTGAAGCTGCCCTCAAGTGCCAGCGCCCCGCCATAGCCCGGTCCCAGCACCGACAGATCGTCCAGGCGAACCGTTCCCGACAGGTCGGAGCCTTGGTTCGACAGGGTGCCGTCGGCTTGTGCCACCAGCCCGCCCGCAACCAGGTCAAGGTTGCGCAACACGGTCCCGCTGTCGTCCCGGCGGATCGAGGCGGCAAGCGTGGACCGCCCGGCCAGCAGCCGGTCGATCTGCGGCACGTCCAGGCTCAGGCCGCTGCCGTCAAAGGCCAGGTCCAGATCGAGGAACCCCGACAACCGGCTGGCCGACCCGCTGGCGACCAGCGTCCCCGACCCGCCCAGCGGCCGCCCCGCCAGCCCCGAGAACCGCGCGAAGTCATCGGCCTGAACCGTCAGCTTGCCGCTGGCCAGGAAGGCATCCTCCAGCCCTTCGATCTTGACCGCCCCCGCCAAGGTCAGCCCCGCGCCGTCCAGCCGGATGCCGGAAAGCTGCAGCGCCCCGGCACCTTCCCGAGCGAACAGCCGCAGCGAGCCTGCAATCTCGGTTCCCAGGGCGCGGGCCAGCGCGGGATCGGTCGGCGCGATCCCCGAGGCCGCAAGGCTCAGCGTCCCGCCAAAGCTGTTTCCGGCAGAGGTTCGGCCGAGCCGGCCCGAGCCGCCCAGTTCCGCCCGCGCCAGCTTCAGGTCGGGGTGGTCCAGGCCTTGCAGCGTGACCTCTCCCGACCAGCCCTCATCCCCGGCCGCCGTCTTCAGGTGAAAGTCCGCCCGCGCCAGCCTGGTATCGGCGGCGAAGGGCACGGCCACCGGCACGCCATCCGGCGCGGCAAGCGTTCCGGTCACGTCGAACCATTCGGGCAGCCCGTCCGCCGCGATCTCGGCCGATCCGCCCAGGGTCAGCGACCGGGTCACAAGGTCGAAGCGATCCACCGTCGTCCGTCCCGCCGCCGTCCGCCGGGCATCCAGCTTCAAGGCGACTTCGGTGCCGAAGAACGCCACCTGCTCGGGCGCCAGCACGGGGGCAAGGTCGCCGGACAGGTCCGCCAGCAGGCGATGGCCCGACGGTTCTGCCGCCTGCACCTGCACGCTGCCCGCCAGCCGCTCGGCCCCGTCGGTTGCCAAGGTCACATCGGCAAGGAAATCGTCGATCGTCGCTTCGCCCTGCACCCGCAGCAAGGCCGAGGGTCGGCCGGGCACGCTCAGGAGGTTCACGAAGATCCCCTCGGCATCTTCCTGGGCGACCAGATCCAGCCCCAGCACCCGCGTCGCGTTGGAATAGGACGCATCCAGCGTGATCTCGCCCCGCGGCCCCTCGCCCGTGCGCAGAAGGTCCAGGTTCGCGCGGCCTTCGCCACCGGAAAGCTGCATCGAGGCTTCCAGCGTCCCCGTCACCGCCTGGCCCAGCACCTCGGGGGCAAGCTCGATCCGCTCGGCCGCCACGCGGTCCAGGCTGACCGACACCGGCAGCTCGGGCAGGCTGAAGCCCGACGCTTCGACCGCTGGGGTGCCATCACCCGTCTCGGGCAGCCGCGAGATGATGATTTCCTGCGCGGACAACTCTCTGACGTTCAGCTCCCCCGCGAGCAGCGCCGAACGGCTCCAGTCCAGCACCACGCCATTCAGCGTGATCCAGACGCCCTGGTCGTCCGCGATGGTCAGCTGCTGGATGGTCGCCTGCGACGACAGCGCGCCCGCAAAGCCGGTCACCGTCACCTGACGCCCGGCATCCGACAGCGTGTCCTCCAGGAAGGCCGTCAGATAATCGCGGTCCTCTACTTGCGCGAAGGCGGGGGTGGCAGTCAGACAGGCGATCAGAAAAAGCCGCCGCATCAGAAGGACTGCCCCAGGCCGACATAGAACTGCACCCCGTCGCCGGTCGTGCCGCTGATGGGTGCGGCCACATCCAGCCGAATCGGTCCAAGGCCCGTCTCGTAGCGCAGCCCAAGGCCCGCCCCGGCGTGTGAGTCGGAGAAGCCTCCGGTGAAGCCGTCCAGGCCGATGCTGCCCCAGTCCACGAAGCCGACCACACCGATCCGGTCGCTGACCCTGGCCCGTGCCTCCAGCGACCCGGCCAGGAAATACTTGCCGCCGATCAGGAACTGCGGCCCGACCGCCCGCGTCACCGCGATCCCCAGCGACCGGTAGGGCTGCCCCCGGACCGTACCGCCCCCGCCCGAGAAGAACAGATCGTTCCTCGGCGTTTCCAGCAGGGTGGACCCGAAGATCGCCCCGGCCTGGGCGCGGGCGGCAATCACGAAGCGCCCCGGCTCGCCCAGGCTGCGGTAGGCACGGCCATCCAGCGTCGCCCGCAGGCCCGAACCCGTGGTTCCGAACCCGGCAAAGGGTTTGGCCTCGGCGTCCAGGTAGAAACCCCTGGTCGGGTTGTTCGCCACGTCCCGCCTGTCCCAGGAAAGGCCGACGGGCAGCGACAGGTTGCGGTAGGTGAAGCTGCCGCCGGGATCGCGGCCGTCCAGATAGTCATAGGTCAGACCGACCCGCGCGGTCAGGGTCTCGGAGAACGTGTGCGAGACCTTCAGCCCGAAGGTGACCGAATCGAGCGCATAGTCGATCTCGTCCTCATGCGAAAAGCCCAGCATCAGGCCCGCCGTCGTGTCCGGCGTCAGCGTCGCGGGGCGATCCAGCGTCACCTCCAGCCCGTAGTCGATTCCGCTTTCGCCCGAACCGATGTTCGTCGCGTCCGCCGCGACGCCCAGCCTTTCGCCGCCGCCAAGCAGGTTGCGGTGCAGCCATGCGGCAGACAGCGACACCCCGTCCAGGCTGGCGATTTCCGCGCCGAAGGAATAGCGGCGCGGCTTCTGTTCGACCACGGTCGCGGTGATCCCCAACAGGTCGGGTGCCGTGACCTGCTCGTCCTCGGTCAACGCCACCGAGGAAAAGATGCCGGTCCGCCGCAACCGGGTTTCGGCCCGGCGAAGTTCGGTCTCGCTGAAGATCTCGCCTTCCGGCAGGCCGGCGATCTTGTGGATGCGGCGCTCGCGCATCCGATTCTCGCCGGTGATCTCCAGCCGCCCGAAGCGCAGTCTGGGGCCTTGGTCCAGGCCGACATCGGCGTCCAGTCGCCGCGCTGCATGGTCGGCCACGACCGTTTCGCGCGCGACGAAGGCCTTGGCGTGCCCTGTCTCGCGCCAGGCCTTGATTGCCACGTCCACTGCCTCGGCCACGGCACCGCTTCGGGCCGGGGCGCCGAGGCGAAATCCCTGGGGCAGTTCGGTCGCGGGCGCCAGCGGGGCAATCCGTGCCAGTCCGAACCGGAACGGATCGCCGGGGTCCACGTCGATCCGGATCGTCGAGATCGCGGTCGGGGCCTCAAGCGCCGGAATGGCCGCCGCCTCGCGTCCATCGATGCGGATGCGGATCACGACCGAGTAATGGCCCCTGGCATACATCGCCGCCAGGATCCGGGCATAATCCGCGCGGGCCGCAGCCAGCAGGTCCTGCGGATCGGTCTGCCCCAGCACCTGCAACGACCGCAGCTGCGAGGCCTCTTGCACCGCCCGGGTCAGGTCCTCGGACCCGCCCGCGACCACGATGTCCAGCCGGTCCAGCGCCTGGACCGGCGCCACGCCCAGTCCCACGCCCAGGCCCAGTCCCAGGCCCAGAAGGACCGCAGCGACAGCCCCTCGGACCCGCAGCACATGATACCTGGAAAACACGTGGACGACCCTCATCGGCAGCCTTGCCCGGACTATTGCAGCTTGTGCCGACCCCTTCAATCCGGGGAAACCGGATTGGGCAGGGTCGGGTTCCCCTTCTGCCGTCATTCTTCTGTGACAGGCAGGCTGCATCACTGCGCCAAAGCAGGAGGATGGCAGATGACCGACGACGGCTATGATCTGGGGCCGCGTCATGGTCTTTCGCCGGGTGTAGCCCATTCGCCCTTGCAGACTCGGGGGCGGGCGCGTATATCCCCCTCAACAGCTGCGTCGGGGTCCAAACCTGAAGCTACCGAAAGTCACGGGCGGGCCGCTGGGTCCGCCTTTTTGTTTCTGGAATCCAATGTCCGATCTGATCGCCAAGACTGCCATCGACCGCCGCCTGGCCGACATCGTCGGCCCGGTGATCGAAGGCCTTGGCTTCGAGCTGGTCCGCATCCGCCTGATGGGCGGCAGGACGCGCGTGTTGCAGATCATGGCCGACCGCCCCGACGGCGGCATCGGCGTCGATGAATGTGGCGCGATCTCGACTGCCGTCTCGGCCGTGCTGGACGTCGAGGACCCGCTGGAAGACAACTATGTCCTGGAAGTCTCGTCCCCCGGGATCGACCGGCCGCTGACCCGGCTGAAGGATTTCGAGATGTGGAAGGGCTGGGAAGCCCGGATCGAGACGACCGAGCTGATCGACGGCCGCCGCCGCTTCAAGGGCGATCTGGCGGGGGTGGAAGGGGACGAGGTCCTGATCACCATCGCGGAAGCGGGCGAAGATGTTACCATCGGTCTCAAGTTCGACTGGCTCTCCGACGCCAAGCTGATTCTGACCGACGCGCTGATCGCCGAAATGCTGCGCCAGAAGAAGGTGGCCGAGCCCACCGACGGCCAGTTCGACGCGATCGAGGAAATTGACGGGGACGAGGACGACAACGACGTCGACGACGACGTCGGCGGGCCTGCCCCCGAGACGAAACACTAGGGAGAGACGCGATGGCAATCACATCCGCCAACCAGCTGGAGCTTCTGCAGACCGCCGAAGCCGTGGCGCGCGAAAAGATGATCGACCCGGACCTGGTGATCCAGGCGATGGAGGACAGCCTCGCCCGGGCCGCCAAGTCCCGCTACGGCGCGGAAATGGACATCCGCGTCAAGATCGACCGCAAGACCGGCCGCGCGTCGTTCACCCGCGTCCGCACGGTGACCGAAGATGACCTGATCGAGAACCACCACGCCCAGATCACGGTCAAGCAGGCGAAGTCCTACCTCGCAGATCCGCAGATCGGCGACGAAGTGATCGACGAGGTCCCGCCCGTCGACCTGGGCCGCATCGCCGCGCAATCGGCCAAGCAGGTGATCCTGCAGAAGGTCCGCGAGGCCGAGCGTGACCGCCAGTTCGAGGAATTCAAGGACCGCAAGGGCACCATCATCAACGGCGCCGTCAAGCGCGAGGAATACGGCAACGTCATCGTCGACATCGGGCGCGGCGAAGGCATCCTGCGCCGGAACGAGAAGATCGGCCGCGAAGCCTACCGCATCGGCGACCGCATCCGCTGCTACATCAAGGACGTGCGCCGCGAACCGCGCGGGCCGCAGGTCTTCCTGTCGCGCACCGACCCGCAGTTCATGGCCGAGCTGTTCAAGATGGAAGTGCCGGAAATCTACGACGGCATCATCGAGATCAAGGCCGTCGCCCGTGACCCCGGCAGCCGCGCCAAGATCGCCGTCATCAGCTACGACAACTCCATCGACCCCGTGGGCGCCTGCGTCGGCATGCGCGGCAGCCGCGTTCAGGCCGTGGTGAACGAGTTGCAGGGCGAAAAGATCGACATCATCCCGTGGAACCAGGACACCGCGACGTTCCTTGTGAACGCGCTGCAACCTGCCGAAGTCTCGAAGGTCGTCTTCGACGAAGAGGCCGGGAAGATCGAGGTCGTCGTCCCGGATGAACAGCTTTCCCTCGCCATTGGTCGCCGTGGTCAGAACGTGCGACTCGCCAGCCAGCTGACCGGCCTGGACATCGACATCCTGACCGAAGCCGAGGAATCGCAGCGCCGTCAGGCCGAGTTCGCCGAACGCACCAAGCTGTTCATGGACGCTCTCGACGTCGACGAGATGATGGCGCAACTGCTGGTCGCCGAAGGCTTCACCAACCTGGAAGAAGTCGCCTATGTCGACCTGGACGAGCTGCTGTCGATCGACGGCTTCGACGAAGGCACTGCCGGCGAATTGCAGGCCCGTGCCCGCGATTATCTGGAAGCCGCCAATGCCAAGGCGATGGAAAACGCCCGCGCGATGGGGGTCGAGGACAGCCTGGTCAATTTCGAAGGTCTGACGCCCCAGATGCTGGAAGCTCTGGCTCAGGACGGCATCAAGACGCTGGAAGACTTCGCCACCTGCGCCGACTGGGAACTGGCCGGTGGCTGGACCACCGAAAACGGCCAGCGCAAGAAGGACGAAGGGGTCCTGGAAAAGTTCGACATGTCGCTTGAGGAAGCGCAGACCCTGATCATGACCGCCCGCGTGATGCTGGGCTGGGTCGACCCGACCGAACTCGAGCAGCCCGCCGACGAGGCTGCCGCAGACGAGGAGGCCGAGGCCTGATCTCAGGCCTCGGGGACACGCGTTGACGCGCGGCGGCCGGGAAAAGGAACGGGACGATCCGGAACGCAAGTGCATTGCGACCGGAGACAGCCAGCCGAAAGCGGGTCTGATCCGCTTTTGCCTGGGTCCTGAAGGTCAGATCGTGCCCGATGTGATGGGCAAGCTGCCCGGCCGGGGCATCCATGTTTCGGCCGACCGCGCGGCGATCGAGAAGGCGGTGAAGAAGAATCTCTTCTCGCGTGCGGCCCGGCAGCCGGTGAAAATCGCCGACGGCCTGGCCGATCTGGTCGAGACGCTGGTTCTGCAGCGCACCATCGAGCTTCTGTCGATGGCACGCAAGGCGGGCGACGCTGTCACCGGCTACGAGAAGGTGAAGGACTGGCTGGTCAAGGGCACGGCGGTGACGCTGATCCAGGCCAGCGACGGGTCGGAACGGGGCAAGACGAAGCTGCACGCGCCAGATGGCGAAAAGGGCTTCATCGGTTGTCTTTCGGCTGGGGAAATCGGTTTGGCATTCGGGCGCGAACGTGCGATACACGCCGCGCTTGCCGCTGGTGGACTCAGGTCCCGTGTTGTAGAGGAAGCGGCAAAACTCGCCGGACTGCGTGGGCAGACGGGTGGGGATGACGGCGGCGAGACCGCCATGAAGGATACGAAGAACGCATGAGCGATACTGACGGCAAGAAACCTCTTGGCCTTGGGGGCGCACCCCGTTCCGGACAGGTGAAGCAAAGCTTCAGCCACGGCCGGACCAAGAGCGTCGTGGTCGAAACGAAACGCAAGCGCGTGGTGGTTCCCGCCGCCGCTCCGAAGCCTGGCACGTCAGGCGCGGGCCAGTCGGCTGCGCCAACGAACTACGGTGATCCGTCGAAGCGGCCTGCGGGCATCTCCGATGCGGAAATGGAACGGCGTCTCAGCGCCCTCCGCGCCGCGAAGGCGCGTGAGGCGGAAGATGCCGTGCGCCGCGCCGAAGAGGACCGCGTCCGCGAGGAAGACCGCGCCGTCCGCCGTGCCGAGATCGAGGCGAAAGAGCGCGAGGATCGCGAACGCACCGAAGCCCTTCGCCTGAAGGCCGAGGAAGAGGACCGCGCCGCCAAGGCCGAAGCCGCCGCCAGGATCGCTGCCGCCGAAGCCCGCAAGGCCGATGTCCTGGGCACCCGCGCCCGGTCGACCACGCCGCCCCCGGCTGCTGCGGCCAAGCCTGCGGACCGTGCCGCTCCGGCTGCGCCCGCCTCGACCGAAGATCCGCGCGGTCCGGCCTCGGCCAAGCCCGGCCTCTCGCCGCGCAAGACCGACCGGGAAAAGGACGACCGTGGCGACCGCGGTGCCAAGCGTGGCACTGGCGACGAGGGCCGTCGCTCGGGCAAGCTGACGCTCAGCGACGCGATGTCGGGCGACAGCGGCCGCCAGCGCAGCCTTGCCGCCATGAAGCGCAAGCAGGAAAAGGCCCGCGCCAAGGCGCTGGGTCTGGGCCAGAAGGCCGAAAAGCAGGTGCGCGACGTGCAGCTGCCGGAAACCATCGTGGTCAGCGAGCTTGCCAACCGGATGGCCGAACGCGCCGCAGACGTGGTCAAGAGCCTGATGAAGATGGGCATGATGGTCACGATGAACCAGCCCATCGACGCCGACACCGCCGAACTGGTGATCGAGGAATTCGGCCACAAGGCCGTCCGCGTGTCGGACGCCGATGTCGAACAGGTCATCGACACCGTCAAGGATGCCGACGAGAACCTGGCCCCGCGCCCCGCGATCGTCACGATCATGGGCCACGTCGACCACGGCAAGACCTCGCTTCTGGACGCGATCCGCAAGGCCAACGTCGTGTCTGGCGAAGCGGGCGGGATCACCCAGCACATCGGCGCCTACCAGGTGAAGACGCCGAATGGCCAGCTGGTCACCTTCCTGGACACGCCCGGTCACGCGGCCTTCACCTCGATGCGCTCCCGCGGGGCGCAGGTGACGGACATCGTGGTGCTGGTGGTCGCCGCCGACGACGCGGTGATGCCGCAGACGATCGAGGCGATCAACCACGCCAAGGCCGCCAAGGTCCCGATGATCGTGGCAATCAACAAGATCGACAAGCACGAGGCGAACCCGACCAAGGTCCGCACCGACCTTCTCCAGCACGAAATCGTGGTGGAAGCCATGTCGGGCGACGTGCAGGACGTCGAGGTTTCGGCCAAGACCGGCCTTGGACTTGACGACCTTCTGGAAGCCATCGCGCTGCAGGCCGAACTGCTGGAACTGCGGGCGAACCCCAACCGGGCGGCCTCGGGCGCGGTGATCGAAGCCAAGCTCGACGTGGGCCGTGGCCCCGTGGCGACAGTGCTGGTGCAGAACGGCACCCTGCGCAAGGGCGACATCTTCGTCGTCGGCGAGCAGTGGGGCAAGGTCCGCGCGCTGATCAACGACCAGGGCGAGAC
>PNNE01000459.1 GCA_013824055.1 Rhodobacter sp.
GCGCTGCTGATTGCCGGCAAGGGGCATGAAAGCGGGCAGGTGATCGGGACGGACGTCTATCCGTTCGACGATGTGGAACAGGCAAGCGTTGCCGTGGCGGCGCTGGACGGGGTGATATGATGCTGTGGACCTCTTCTGACGCGGCGCAGGCGACCGGCGGGCAGGTGACGCGGGCCTGGGAGGCCTCGGGCGTTTCCATCGACACGCGGACCCTGGAACCGGGCGAGCTGTTCGTCGCACTGAAGGACGTGCGGGACGGGCATGATTTCGTGGCCCAGGCGCTGGACAAGGGCGCTGCGGCGGCCCTGGTCAGCCGGGTGCCGGACGGCGTCGCCAAGGATGCTCCGCTGCTGATCGTGCCGGACGTGCTGCAGGCGCTGGCGGCGCTGGGGGCCTTTGCCAGGGCGCGGACGCAGGCGAAGGTGGTGGGGGTGACCGGCTCGGTCGGCAAGACCTCGACCAAGGAGATGCTGCGGGCGATCCTGGCGGGGCAGGGCCGGACCCACGCGGCCGAGGCGTCCTTCAACAACCACTGGGGCGTGCCCCTGACACTGGCGCGGATGCCGCAGGACGCCGAGTTCGCGGTGATCGAGATCGGGATGAGCCATCCGGGAGAGATCGCCCCCCTGGCACGGTGGCGCGGCTGGATGTGGCGATGGTGACCACGGTCGCCCCGGCGCATCTGGAAGCCTTCGACAGCGTCGAGGGGATCGCGCATGAGAAGGCCTCGATCTTCGACGGGCTGAGGCCGGGCGGCGTGGCGGTCTACAACGCCGATATCGCGACGACGCCCATCCTGCGGGCGAAGGCCGAGGCCGTGGGTGCGAGGCCCGTTGCCTTCGGCACGGTCGAAGGCGCCGACTACCGCCTGCTTTCGGTGCAGCTTTGCGACGAGGCGACAGTCTGCCAGGCCAGCCGCCGGGGTCAGCCGGTGCTGTTCAAGATCGCGTCGCCCGGCCGCCATTTCGCGCTGAATGCGCTCGGGGCCCTTGCGGTGGCCGAGGCGCTGGGGGCGGACCCGATGATCGCGGCGCATGACCTGGGGCGCTGGATGCCCCCCGTGGGGCGTGGCCAGCGCGAGCGGATCATGCTGGATCAGGTCGAGGAGACCTTCTTCGACCTGATCGACGACGCCTTCAACGCCAATCCGGCCTCGATGGCCGCAAGTCTGGACGTGCTGATCGCAACCAGGCCGACCGACGGGATCGGCCGCGTCGGCGGTGGCCGCCGGATCGCGATCCTGGGCGACATGCTGGAGCTGGGACCGACCGAGGGCGCCTTGCACGCGGCCATCGCCCACCATCCGGACCTGTCGGCGGTGCATGTGATCCATTGCGTCGGCCCAAGGATGAAGGTGCTGCATGCGGCCCTGCCACGCCAGCAGCGCGGTGAATGGGTCGAGACGGCGGCGGAACTGGCGCCGCGGGTGCGCAGCCTGATCGACGCCGGGGACATCCTTCTGGTGAAGGGGTCCAAAGGCTCGAAGGTCAGCCTGGTCGTTGACGTTCTGCGGAAAATGGGGCAGGCCGCGAGCCCGAAGGAAGGGACCGTCTAGATGTTCTATTGGCTTGCCGAGTTTTCCGATGGCGGCGGGGTGTTCAACCTCTTCCGCTACATCACCGTCCGCGCAGGCGGAGCGTTTGTCACCGCCCTGCTGTTCGGGTTCCTGTTCGGTCGTCCGCTGATCGATCTGTTGCGCAGAAAGCAGGGCAAGGGCCAGCCGATCCGCGACGACGGCCCGCAAACCCATCTGTCAAAGGCGGGGACGCCGACAATGGGGGGGCTTCTGATCCTGTCGGCGCTGATCGTCTCGACGCTGCTTTGGGCGCGGCTGGACAATCCCTTCGTCTGGATCGTGATCCTGGTGACGCTGGCCTTCGGCCTGATCGGGTTTGCCGATGACTATGCCAAGGTGACCAGGCAGACCACCAGGGGCGTCTCGGGCAAGGTGCGGATGGGCCTTGGCCTGCTCATCGCGGCGCTGGCGACCTATGCGGCGTCGATGTTCCACCCGCCCGAGCTGACGAACGAACTGGCCTTCCCCTTCTTCAAGGATGCGCTTCTGAACCTTGGCATCTTCTTCGTGCCCTTCGGGATGATCGTGATCGTCGGGGCCGCGAATGCGGTGAACCTGACCGACGGGCTGGATGGTCTTGCGATCATGCCGGTGATGATCGCGGGTGGCACGCTGGGGATCATCGCCTATGCGGTGGGGCGCGTCGACTTCACGCAATACCTGGACGTCCACTATGTGCCGGGGACCTCGGAACTGCTGATCTTCTCGGCGGCGCTCTTTGGCGGCGGCTTGGGGTTCCTGTGGTACAACGCGCCCCCGGCTGCGGTGTTCATGGGCGATACCGGGTCCCTGGCCCTGGGCGGCGCGCTGGGGGCCATCGCGGTCTGTACCAAGCACGAGATCGTGCTGGCCATCGTCGGCGGCTTGTTCGTGGTCGAGGCCTTGTCGGTGATCATCCAGGTCCTCTATTACAAGCGCACCAAGAAGCGCATCTTCCTGATGGCGCCGATCCACCACCACTTTGAAAAGAAGGGCTGGGCCGAGCCGCAGATCGTGATCCGGTTCTGGATCATCAGCCTGATCCTGGCGACGATCGGCCTAGCAACGCTGAAAGTCCGGTAAGGCGGCAGGGTGGGCAATATTGCCCACCCTACGCCTGCGCTTCAGCCGATCGACTGCAACTCACCCGGCAAGCCCTGGGGCAGGGATCGGCCCGGCGGCAGGGCGACAAGCGCGCTTCCTCCGGCAGTGGGGGTGAAGATCTGCGCGGCTTCGCCCTGCGGGTTTGCCGCCCGGAAAAAGCGGGTGTGGTGCAGTGTCAGGCCATACCCAAGCGGTTTCAACTGACCCACAAGGCGCTGCAGCTTCTTGCGGTCGTGGACCTCGATGTAGAGGACCGGCCGGAACCGGGCCAATGTGGCGGGGCCGCCCGCCACCACGCGGTCCTCGAAGCCCTCGGTGTCGATCTTGATCAGGTCGCAGCGCGGCAGGGCCAGGCTGTCCAGGGTGATCAGCGGCACCGCGTCGGTCTGGCCGGTGCCGGGGGCAAGCGAGATCTCGGTCGCTCCGGCATTGTGGCGGGAGGCGGGGTCCAGCACCGGCACCGCGCAAGTGCCCGGCTGGTCGCCCACGGCGGCGCGCAGGCAGTGGACATGGGGCAACTGGTTCAGCGTGACATTGGCGCAAAGCAACTGGAAGCAGTGGCGCTGCGGCTCGATCGCGGTCACGCGGCCCTGGGGACCCACGATGCCTGCCAGCGCCAGCGTGTGAAAGCCGATGTTCGCGCCCAGGTCGAGCACATGATCCCCGCGCCGGGTCAGGGCGAGGATGCTGTCCACCTCGTCCCCCGCGAACTCGCCATAGATCCGCAGGGAACGGCCGATGACGGTATCGCCCTGCAGGGTGAACATCCGGCCGAAGCGGGTCTCGGCCTGGGGATAGACCGGTAGGGTCTGCACGTGCGGGGCTCCTTGCTTTGGCGGCAAGACTAGCAGGTGCGGGGCCAGCGGAAGCGGCTCCTCTTTCCCTTTGCGCGTTCCTGCCTTATCCCTGTCCCCAAACAGGGGGGGCAGGCACATGATCCCGGTGAAGGGCTACGACGGGCAGAAGGTGGCGGTTCTGGGACTGGGCCGGTCGGGACTGGCCACGGCGGCGGCCTTGCGGGCCGGGGGGGCCGAGCCGCTCATGTGGGACGACAGCCCCGAGTCGCGGGCGAAGGCCGAGGCCGAGGGCTTCGCCCTGACCGACCTGACGCGGCATGCGGCGCTGGAGGGCGTGGCCTGCCTCGTGGTCAGCCCCGGCATCCCCAGTCTGTACCCCGCCCCGAACCCGGTGATCGCCCGGGCGCTGGAGCTGGGAATTCCGGTCGACAACGACATCGGCCTGTTCTTCCAAAGCGCCGCCGGGGACGAGTGGTCCGAGATGGAGACCCCGCCGAAGATCGTGGCCGTGACCGGCTCGAACGGCAAGTCGACGACGACGGCGCTGATCCACCACATCCTGCAAGCCGCCGGCAGGCCGACGCAGATGGCGGGCAACATCGGCAAGGGGGTCCTGTCCATCGACCCGCCCGTCGATGGCGAGGTGGTGGTGCTGGAGCTGTCCTCGTACCAGATCGAACTGGCCCGCGCCCTGACGCCGGATGTGGCGGTCTTCACCAACCTGTCGCCCGACCACCTGGACCGGCACGGCGGGATGGGCGGCTATTTCGCCGCCAAGGCGCGGCTTTTCACGCAGGGCGGGCCGGACCGGGCGGTGATCGGAGTGGACGAGATCGAGGGGCGGTTCCTGGCCAATGTCCTGGCGCAGGGGCCGCAGGATGACCGGGTGATCCGGGTGTCCTCGGGCCAGAAGCTGGAAGAATTCGGCTGGTCGGTCTTTGCCCGCAAGGGCTTTCTGGCCGAATGGCGCAAGGGGCGGCAGGTGGCGTCCATCGACCTGCGCGAGGTGAAGGGACTGCCGGGCGCGCACAACCACCAGAACGCCTGTGCGGCCTATGCGGCCTGCCGGGCGCTGGGGCTGGCACCGAAGCTGATCGAGGGGGCGTTGCACAGCTTTGCCGGGTTGCCGCACCGAAGCCAGCTGGTCGGCGAACGGGCCGGGGTCCGGTTCGTGAACGACTCCAAGGCGACGAACGTGGATTCGGCGGCCAAGGCGCTGCAGGCCTTCCCGAAGATCCGCTGGATCGCCGGGGGCCTGGGCAAGGACGGCGGGATCGCGGCATTGAAGCCGGTGCTTGGCCCGGTGGTGAAGGCCTACCTGATCGGCCATTCGGCGCGCGACTTTGCCTTGCAGATCGGCGAGACGCCGCATGAGATCTGCGAGACGATGGAGCGGGCGGTGGCGCGGGCGGCCGAAGAGGCTCAGCCGGGGGAGGTCGTGCTGCTGGCCCCGGCGGCGGCAAGTTTCGACCAGTATCCGAACTTCGAAAAGCGCGGCGAGGATTTCACCGCGCGGGTCAAGGCGCTGATCGGGTGACCGTTTCGCCGGATGCGGGCGGGGTTCGATTCGAGCGCTGACGCGCAAGCCTTTCGTCTCGTCGTCGGAGGGTCAGATTGGCAGCAGCTTCCCGTCCTCTGCCGCCGAAAGCTCGGCGCGGTCCAGAAGGCGTTGCAGCGCCGCGCCGCGGGCAAAGTCGGGATCGGCCGGTCCCTCGCCGCGGATGGCGGCGATGAAGCGCTGGTAGATCGTGGGCACGGGCGGGCAGTCCACGTCGGTCCAGGTGCCAGTCTGGATGTCATCGCCGAGACAGGCGCGCAGGTGGCTGACGGCTTTCTCGAACCTCACCTCAAGCCCCCCGGTCTGGCCGTAAAGCCGCAGCCGCAGGTCGTTCAGGTGCCCGGTGGCAAAGCGGGTCGCCGCCACCGTGCCAAGCGCGCCGTTCGACAGGCGGACCTGCATCGTGGCGCTGTCGTTGGCGTCCAGCACGTATTCGCCGATCTGCCCGCCCGGAGCCTTGTCGAAGGTCTGCAGCAGGCAGGACACCTGCGTTGCGTCCATCCCGGCGATGAAGGTGGCGAAGTCAAGGATGTGGATGCCGACGTCACCCAGCACGCCCTTCGACCCGTGCCTGGTCGAAAGCCGCCAGAGCCATTGCGGCTCCTTGTCCCAATGGCCCCAGGCGGGCTGCGTGAGCCAGCTTTGCAGGTAGGAGGCCTCGAAATGCCGGATGGGACCGATCGCCCCGTCACGCACCATCCGGGCGGCCTGCTGCAGGGCCGGGACGTTGCGGTAGCTGAGGTTGACCATGTTCACCACCCCGGCCGCAGCAGCGGCGGCGGCCATGTCTCCGGCGTCGCTGGCATTGGTCGCCAGTGGCTTTTCACACAGCACGTGCTTGCCCGCCGCCAGGAAGGGCAGGGTGGTCGCGCAATGTGCCGCGTCGGGGGTGACGTTGGTCACGGCGTCGAATTCGCCCCAGGCGATGGCGTCCTGGACCGAGGCAAAGCCGTGCGGGATGCCGTGGGCCTGTCGGAAGGCGGCAAGCTGTTCGGCGCGGGTGTCGATCCCGGCGACGAGGCTGACGCCGGGGATGGCGGCGAAGGCTTCGGCATGGTTCCGCGCCATGCCGCCGGTGCCAAGGATCAGGATGCGGACGGGTTGCATCAGCGATACCCTTCCTCGCCGTCGTGGTGCAGACGGGGGCCGCGCTCCTCCAGCGGTTCCAGCGTCTTGCCGACGGGGGTGTTCGGCGCGTCGGTCGGTTTGGCCAGCCGCGCCTCGGGGTTGTGCGCCCAGCGCACACCGTTGCAGATGACCTTCTGCACCATCGGCTGGTGATAGGTCGGGTAGGTTTCATGCCCCGGACGGAAGTAGAAGATGTTGCCCGCGCCGCGCCGGTAGGTCAGGCCCGAGCGGAACACCTCGCCGCCCTGGAACCAGCTGACAAAGACGGTTTCCAGCGGTTCCGGCACGCCGAAAGGCTCGCCATACATCTCTTCGTATTCGATCTCGAAGTGGTCGGGGATGCCGCGGGCGATCGGGTGCTGGCGCGAGGTGACCCAGAGCCGTTCCCGTTCCCCGGCTTCGCGCCACGACAGGTTGCAGGGCGCGCCCATCAGGCGCTTGAAGGGCTTGGAGAAGTGGGCCGAGTGCAGGAAGATCACCCCCATGCCGGACCAGACGGCCTCGGCGACACGTTCCACGATTCTGTCGTCGACGTCGCCGTGGGCGGCATGGCCCCACCAGATCAGCACGTCGGTTTCCGCCAGCTTTTTCGCCGTCATCCCGTGTTCGGCGTCCTGCAGCGTGACCGTGGTCGCCGTGATCCCGTCTTCCCGGTTCAGAAACTCGGCAATCGTGCCGTGCATGGTCTTGGGGTAAACCTCGGCCACGACCTTGTTCTTCTGTTCGTGGACGTTCTCGCCCCAGACGGTGACGCGGATGGTCATGGGAAATCTCCTTCAATTGATGCGCGCCGGGGACTTTCCCGGACCCCTGCGCGCGGGTCTTGCCTCAGCGGACGGGCTTGCCATCCGCGTCAAAGCGGTACAGGTGGCCCGGCTGCGGCGCGAGCGACACTTTCGCGCCGACCGCAATGTTGGCCTTGCCGGGGCGGCGGACGATGACGGGTTCATCGCTGCCGATCTCGACAAAGAGGAAGTGGTCCGAGCCAAGATCCTCGACGTGCAGAACTTCGCCCGACCAGGGGCCGCTTTCCACCACGTTGATATGTTCCGACCGCGCGCCAAGGGTGGTGCAGCCTTCGGCCTCGGCGAATTTCCCGGTCAGGAAATTCATCTTCGGGCTGCCGATGAAGCCCGCGACGAAGAGCGAGTTCGGATGTTCGTAAAGCTCGGCCGGGGTGCCCGCCTGTTCCAGCTTGCCGTCGCGCAGCACGGCGATCCGGTCGGCCAGCGTCATCGCCTCGACCTGGTCGTGGGTCACGTAGATCATCGTGACGTTGGACATCGAATGGTGGAGTTTCGCGATCTCCAGCCGGGTCTGGACCCGCAGGGCGGCATCCAGGTTCGACAGCGGCTCGTCGAACAGGAACACGCGCGGGTCGCGCACGATGGCGCGGCCGATGGCGACGCGCTGGCGCTGGCCGCCGGACAGCTGCTTTGGCAGACGGTCGAGAAGGTGGTCGATCTGCAGAAGCCTGGCCGCGTTCTCGACACGCTTGCGGATCTCTTCGGGGCTGGTCTTGTCCAGCTTCATCCCGAAGGCCATGTTGTCATAGACCTTCATGTGCGGATAAAGCGCGTAGGACTGGAACACCATCGCGATGCCGCGCCGGGACGGGATCAGGTTGTTCACCCTTTCGCCGTCAAAGATCATGTCGCCGGTGGTGATCTCTTCCAGCCCCGAGATCAGGCGCAGCAGCGTGGACTTGCCGCAGCCCGAAGGCCCGACGAAGACCATGAACTCGCCCTTCTCGATGGTCAGGTCGATGCCCTTGATCACCTGCACGGCGCCGTAGGACTTGGTAAGGTTCTTCAGTTCGATCTTTGCCATTATGTCAGCCCTTCACGCCGCCCGCGGTCAGACCCGCGACGATCTTGCGTTGGAAAATGAGGACGAGGATGATCAGCGGGACGGTCACGATGACGCTGGCCGCCATGATCGGACCCCAGGGGATTTCCTGCTGGCTTGCGCCGGACAGAAGCGCGATCGCCACCGGCACCGTCCGGGTCGTCTCGGACGAGGTGAAGGTCAGGGCAAACAGGAACTCGTTCCAGGCGCCGATGAAGGCCAGAAGGCCGGTCGTCACCAGGGCCGGCCACAGCAGCGGCATGAAGACCTTGGTGATGATGATCCAGGGGGTTGCGCCGTCGACGATGGCGGCCTCCTCGATCTCGACCGGCAGATCGCGCATGAAGGTGGTCAGCACCCAGACAGTGAAGGGCAGGGTGAAGATCGTGTAGCTGAGGATCATCGCCCAGGGCGTGTTGAAGATGCCAAGAAAACGGACCAGCTCGAACAGGCCGGCCAGGACGGCGATCTGCGGGAACATCGAAACCGCCAGGATCATCATCAGCAGAAGCCCCCGCCCGCGGAACCGCACCCGCGCCAGCGCGTAAGAGGCGGTCACGGCCAGGAACAAGGCGAAGCCGACAGTCAGCGTGGCGATGAAGACCGAGTTCCAGATCGAGCGCACGAAGTTGCGCCCGCCAAGCACGGCTTCGTAGTTGGCCAGGGAAAAGCTGTTCGGCCAGTAGTTGACCTGGAAAAGCTCGGTTCCCGTCGAGAAAGAAGTCACGATCGCGTAGTAGAACGGGAAGATCGAGAAGACCACGATCACCACGACCAGGGTGTAGAAGCCGACGGTGGACAGAAGTTTCTGCGCGGTCATTTCTGGCCCTCCCCGGAAAGGTCGACCTTGCCCAGCCAGATGTAAAGGCTGACGAAGATCGCGATGATGGCGAACAGCAGGGTCGACTGGGCGGCCCCGTAGGCGAACTTGTCGAAGTCGATCATGTTCTCGCGGCTGATCACCGACATGGTCTTGGTCGCGGCCGAGTTCGGGGTCAGCACGTAGACCAGGTCGAAGATCCGCAGCGCGTCCAGCATCCGGAAGATGATCGCGACGGCCAGGGCCGGGCGGATCAGCGGCAGGGTGATCTTGAAGAACACCTTGACCGGATTGACCCCGTCCAGCTTCGCCGCCTCGTAGATGTCGCGGGGCACCATCTGCAGGCCCGCAAGGATCAGCAGCGCCATGAAGGGCGTCGTCTTCCAGATGTCCACGATCAGAACCGCGGTCATCGCCGTTTCGGTCGAGGCCGTCCAGGCGATCTTCTGGTCGATCAGGCCAAGGCCAAGCAGGATGTCATTGATGATGCCGAACTGGTCGTTCAGCATCCAGGACCACATGCGCGCCGAAACGATGGTCGGGATCGCCCAGGGAATCAGGATCGCGGCGCGCACGAACCCGCGGCCCCGGAACTCGGCATTGAGGACAAGTGCGACGATAAGGCCGAGGATCGTCTCGAAGAAGACCGAGATGAAGGCAAAGCGCACGGTGTTCCAGACAGCATTCCACCAGGCCGGATCGACCAGTGTGCCGCGCCAGATCCAGCGGCCGCTTTCAAGAACCCGCACCGACAGGTAGTTGTCGAAACCGATGAATTCGCCGCCGTAAAGGTCCGACAGCGTGGTGTCGGTCAGCGAGAACCAGATCGTGCGCATCAGCGGCCAGGCGGCCACGAAGAACAGCGCTGCCAGCATCGGCGCAAGGAACCAGAAGGCCGCGCGCTGCCGTTGCTGCGTGAGGCTGAGCCCCCCGTCCTGTATTGCCATGATTTCCTCCCCTGTCGGGCCCCCCTCCGAGGCCCGGTTAGAAAGAGGCGGGCGGCCTGCCCTGAAGTAAGCCGCCCGCCGATGGGGTCAGTCCTGGTCCGGGAGGACTTACCAGCCCGACCCCTTGATTTCCGTCAGTTCGGCCTCGAGGAGTTCCAGGTTCTCGGCTGCCGTTCCATTGCCCGAAAGCGTGCTGTGGACGGCCGACCAGAACTTGGCCGAAACCTCGTTGTACTTGCCCAGCGTCGGGGCCGAGGGGCGCGGAACGGCGTTCAGGAACACGTCTTTCCACTGCGGGATGATCGGCTGCGCGGCAGCGATCTCGGGGTCATCGTACAGCGAGATGATCGTCGGCAGGTTCGATTCGTTGATCGCGCGCTGCTTCTGCGCCTCCGGCCCGGCCAGGTAGAGCGCGAGCGAGATCGCCGCCTCCTGCTTGGTCGAATACTTCGACACCGCGACGTTCCAGCCGCCCAGCGTGGCCGCCGAGGTGTTGCCTTCGCCGCCGACCGGCAGGGTGGTCACGCCGAACAGGCCCTTGACCGCCGAGTCGTCGCCATTGCCCAGAGTGTAGGCATAGGGCCAGTTCCGCATGAAGACGGCGTTGCCGGTCTGCCAGACGCCGCGGGATTCTTCTTCCTGGTAGGCCAGCACGCCTTCCGGGCTGATCGTGCCGACCCAGGACGCCGCGGCCTCGAGCGCGGCGACGGCGTTCTCGTTGTTGATGCTGATCGTTCCGTCCGGCTCGACGATCTGGCCGCCGCCGTGGGACTTCACCCATTCCAGCGCGTTGCAGGTCAGGCCTTCATAGGCGTTGCCCTGCCAGACGAAGCCCCACATGTCGGGATTGCCGGCGGCACGCTCGGCGTCCTGGATCAGCTTGGCGGTCTCGGCCAGTTCGGCCCAGGTCTTCGGCGGGGTCTTGCCGTGCTTTTCCAGCAGGTCCTTGCGGTAGTAAAGCGCCGGCGCGTCGGTGAAGATCGGCAGCGCGACCAGCTTGCCATTCACGGTCTGCGATTCGATGATCGAGGGGAAGTGCGTCGGAGCCAGGTCCTTGGCGGCCTCGGTCAGGTCGACGAAGTGGTCGGCCAGCTGCGGTGCCCAGATCACGTCGGTCTGGTAAAGGTCGATGTCAGAGGCCCCGGCGGCAAGCCACAGGCGGTACTGGCCGAACTGGTCGGTGGTGGACGCAGGCATCGGCACCAGCGTCACGGTGTTGCCGGTCGCTTCTTCCCACGGCTTGACCAGGGCCTTGAAGTTTTCCACGGCGTTGCCCACCGCGCCCGAGACGTAGAACAGCTCGACAGCGGCAACCGGCGCGCCGAAGACGGCAAGCATGGCGGCAGTAGCGGTCGCGCGGAGTGCGCGGCCCTTCATGATTCTCATTTGGTTTCCTCCCAAAGGCCGCCGGTGTGGCGTGCCATCTCCTTCAGCAAAACGCCCGGTTTTCCCGAAACGTTTCGGAAAACATAGCCCCCAAAGCGCTTTCGGTCAACGATTCGTCTATGCGAGTCCGATGTCAGAGACTGGCCACGGAATTGCGTTCGATGAAGCTGTAGCTGCCCAGCCGTTGGAGCGTTCCAAGCGGCTTGCCCTCGATCGCTCCGGCCAGGCAGTCGGCCAGCGGCTCCCAGCTGTCGCGCAGCGGGGATTTCGTCACGGTCAGCGACGGAAAGAAGGCCGAGGCGCGCAGCGCGGGCAGCTCGTCATCATGCGCCACGACCGAGACATCGCCGGGCACCGACAGCCCCAGCGCCTCCAGCCCCTGATACACGCCGCGCGCCAGACGGACGTTGCCGCAGACGATGGCGGTGGGGCGTGGCGCGTCGCCGGAAAAGAGCCGGATCGTGTCGGTCAACCCGTGCGCCTCGTCCATATCGCCGTTCAAGTGCAGGTGCGGCAGGACCTCGCCCCGCCCGTCGCGCAACGCCCGCAGGTAGCCCTGTTCGCGCACCGTGACATAGGACCGGTCGGCGCGGCCGTTCAGGAACGCGATCCGCCGATGGCCGCGCTGGGTCAGGTGGGCGGTCAGATCATAGGCAAGTTGTTCATTTTCAATGTCAAAATAGGGATAGTCGATCACCTTGCCGCTGCGGCCATGCACCACGAAGCAGATCCCGGCCTTGCGCAGGAAGTCGATGCGGGGGTCCTGCTCCATCGGGTCGATCAGCACAAAGCCGTCCAGCATCGCCGTGCCGATCAGCTTCTGGTAGACTGGCAGTGCTGGCTCGTGCTCGGCCATCATGTGCAGCACGAACTGCATCCCGCGCCCGGAGAACTGGGTGGACAGCCCCGCGACCACCTCCATGAACAGGCGGTCCTGGCCGATGTTGCGGTACTGCGGCACCACAAGACCCACCATCCCGGAGCGCCCCGAGACCAGCTTCCGGGCCGAGGCGTTGGGGTGATAGTTCATCGCCCGCGCGGTGGCCTTGACGCGCAGGCGGGTTTCCTCGTTCACGTCGCTATGGTCGTTCAGCGCCCGGCTGACCTGGGTGATGGACAGATCAAGCGCGCGCGCGATGTCTTTCAGCGTCGCCATGAGTCAAACCCCTTTGGACCTTATCCGAAACATTTCGGATCAGAAATGCAACCGGAATCTTCCCGTTCCGCTTGCCAGGACCGGCCCGCATCGCAATGCTGCGCCAATGTCCGACCCCGTCACCCTGCGTCTGCGGCTTCTCTTCGGCGACCGGCTGGTCTTCGGTCCGGGCAAGGGCGAGCTGCTGGCGCGGATCGCCGAAACCGGCTCCATCGCCGCTGCCGGACGCGCGATGGGGATGAGCTACAGGCGCGCCTGGGCCTTGGTCGAGGAGATGAACGCCACCTTCCGCGCCCCGCTGGTGATCAGCGCAAGGGGCGGGGCCGGTGGCGGCGGGGCATCCCTGACTGCCGAGGGGCAGGAGGTCCTGGCCGCCTACCGCGCGATCCTGCAAGCCGTGGAAACCGCCACCGCCCCGCAGGTCGCGCAGATCGCCGCGCTGCTGGGCGATATGTCCGCGCAGAAATAACGCTTGCCCGACCGGCTGCATCGGGGCCATATGTCGCCTCGAACATATCGGAGGTCCCATGCGCCTGTCCCTTGCCACCTTTGCCCTGATCCTGTCGGCCCAGACCGCACTGGCCGACGTCACCGTCTTCGCCGCCGCCAGCCTGAAGACCGCGCTGGACCAGATCGCGCTGGACTGGACCGCGCAGACCGGCACCAGGGTCACGCTTTCCTACGGCGGCACCCCGGCGCTGGCCAGGCAGATCGCCGAGGGTGCGCCGGCCGACATCTTCCTGTCCGCCTCGAAGGCCTGGATGGACGATCTGCAAACCAAGGCGCTGATCCAGCCCGAGACCCGCCGCGACCTTCTGGGCAACACCCTGGTACTGGTGGCGCATGGGCAGACGGCCCCCGTGACCCCCGTGACCATCGACGCCGGCCTGGACCTGCCGGGCCTGCTGCAAGGCGGCAAGCTGGCGATGGCGCTGGTCGATGCCGTTCCCGCCGGGCAATACGGCAAGGAGGCGCTGACGACCCTTGGCCTTTGGGCCGCGGTCGAACCCAGCGTGGTGCAGCTGGAAAACGTCCGCACCGCCCTGCACATGGTTGCCCTGGGCGAGGCGCCGCTGGGCATCGTCTACGCCTCGGATGCGGTGGCCGAACCGGGCGTGACGGTGGTCGGCAGCTTCCCGGACGACAGCCACACTCCCATCGTCTATCCCGCCGCGCTGACCTTGGACGCCGGGCCCGATGCGATGGCCTTTCTCGACCACCTCTCCGGCCCTGCCGCGCGAGACGTGTTCCAGGCCAACGGCTTCCTGACCTTGCCCTAGGGCCGCCCCGCATGGCAGCGTTCCTGCATGACTGACTGGCTTCCTCCCGAGGCGGCGACGGCGCTGGCCCTGTCCTTGCGCGTGTCGCTGGTGGCGGTGCTGGTCAGCCTGCCCCTGGGCGTGCTTGTCGCCTATGCGCTGGCCCGCTGGCGGTTTCCGGGGCATGGCCTGCTGAACGGTCTGGTGCATCTGCCGCTGATCCTGCCGCCGGTGGTGACCGGATACCTGCTGCTGCTGACCTTCGGGCGGCAGGGCTGGGTCGGCGCGGCGCTTTGGGACTGGTTCGGCTTCACCTTCGCCTTCCGCTGGACCGGGGCGGCGCTTGCCGCCGGGGTGATGGCCTTTCCGCTGCTGGTCCGCGCGATCCGCCTGGCGATCGAGGCGGTGGACCCGAAACTGGAAGAAGCCGCGGCGACTTTGGGCGCTTCGCGGGGCGTGGTCTTTGCCACGGTGACGCTGCCGCTGATCCTGCCCGGCGTCATCGCGGGCGCAGTGCTGGCCTTTGCCAAGGCGATGGGCGAATTCGGAGCCACGATCACCTTCGTCGCCAATATCCCCGGCGAGACGCAGACCTTGCCCACGGCGATCTACAGCTTCCTGCAGGTGCCGGACGGCGACAGCGCGGCCATGCAGCTTGTGCTGATCTCGGTCGCCGTGGCGATGCTGGCGCTGGCCCTGTCCGAGTGGCTTTCGCGTCGGGTGGCCCGCAGGATCGCCGGGCGATGACGCTGGAGATCCGCCTCTCGCACGCTTTCCCCGACTTCCGGCTGGAGGTGGACCTGGCCCTGCCGGGCGGGCTGACCTGTCTTTTCGGGCGGTCGGGGTCGGGCAAGACCAGCATCGTCAATGCGGTGGCGGGCCTGCTGCGGCCCGATCAGGCGCGAATCGTGCTGGACGGCGTGGCGCTGCACGATCTGCCGCCGTACCGGCGCGAGGTGGGCTATGTCTTTCAGGACGCGCGGCTTTTCCCGCATCTCACCGTGGCGCAGAACTTGACCTACGGCCCCCGTGTCCGGCGGCAACAGCCCAGGGGGCTGGACCGGATCGTCGCACTTCTGGGCATCGGCGGCCTGCTGGACCGTCGTCCCGGCACATTGTCAGGCGGCGAACGGCAGCGCGTCGCGATCGGGCGGGCGCTTCTGTCCCGGCCCCGGCTCTTGCTGATGGACGAACCTCTGGCCGCGCTGGACGAGGCGCGAAAGGCCGAGATCCTGCCCTATGTCGAGGCGCTGCGGGACGAGATCGGCCTGCCGATCCTCTATGTCAGCCATTCGGTGCCCGAGGTGGCGCGGCTTGCCACCACCATCGTCCTGGTCGAGGCCGGGCGGATCGCGGCGGCTGGTCCGGCGGCCGCGATCCTGTCGGACCCCGGCACCGCAACGCTTCTGGGGCTGCGCGACGCAGGCGCGGTGCTGACCGCCCGGATCGCCGCGCACGAAGGCGACGGGCTGACCCGGTTGCAGACCGTGGCCGGGCCGCTCTGGCTGCCGCAGGTCGCGGGCGCGGTCGGTCGCACGCTGCGGGTGCGGATCGCGGCGCAGGACGTGATCCTGTCGCGGACCCGGCCCGAGGGGCTGTCGGCGCTGAACATCCTGCCCGCGACCATCGCCGCGCTGCATGACGGGCAGGGGCCGGGGGTGCTGGTGCGGCTTGACCTTGGTGGCGAGTTCCTGCTGGCCCGGATCACGCGCCGCTCGGCCCAGGCGCTGGAGCTGCTGCCGGGGCAGGCGGTCCACGCGGTGCTGAAATCCGTGGCGGTCGCCCAGGCCGATGTGGGCGGCCGGACCGCGGATGATTCGGCCTGATCACCGGCCCGCACCGAACCCGCACCGAACCCGCACCGAACCCGCGCCGAACCCGCACCGAACCCGCACCGAACCTGGGCGCGGGAAGGCCCGGCAGGATGCGGGTCTGCGCTCACCTTCGGTTGTGCGGTGCATTGCATCGTTGACAGGCCCACCGGCTGACAGCGTATGCTGCGCGCGCAGGGGGCGTTTCTTCCGGTCTGACAAGGTCCTGTTACATTCAGGCTCCACTCAGGCTGTCAGCGCGCGTCCGCAAGAACCAGAACACTCGGGGACAGCCCGCGCCTCTGCCATCAACCAGGGAGACTATCCGTGAAACACTCCACCTCCGCCTTCAGCCGCCGCCGGTTCCTGCAAGGTTCCGCCGCTGGCGCTGGCATCCTTGCCGCTCCGGCGATCATCTCGTCCAAGGCGCTGGCCTCGTCGGGCGAAGTCAACTTCACCGGCTGGGCCGGCTACCCCGCGCTGGCCGAGAAGGTGTTCCCGGCTTTCGAGGCCGCGACCGGCATCAAGGTCAACTTCAAGGAACTGCCCGATCAGGACACCATGTTCGGTGAAGCCAGGGTCGCGCTGGAAGCCGGCGGCATCGACGTGATCGAGCCGACCATCGACCGCGTCGGCGCCTGGCATGCGAACGGGCTGCTGGGTGCCTGGGACGAATCGAAACTGGCGATGGACAACTACCTGCCGGGCCTGGCCGATGGTGCGGCCGGTGAGCGGTCGCGTCCCGATGGCGTGCTGAAGTACGTCCCCTCGAACTGGGGCACGGAAGCGCTGGTGGTCAACACCGCCGAGGCCAAGCTTTCCACCCCGCCGTCGCTGGGCGATCTGTTCAACCCCGAGAACTCGGTCGTGGTGCGCCCGCATTCGGCGCTGGCCGCTATGGGCCGCTGGCTGGACGCGACCGGCAAGCTGCCGCGTCCCTGGATGGACGGCTACACCGACATGGCTGCGATGACCGAGTTGTGGGACATCGCGCTGGCCGAGGCGGTCAAGGCCAAGGGCAACGTCGTGCAGTGGTGGTCGGGCGAGAACGAAGCCAACGCCGGCTTCATCGCAAACGGCGCGACCGTCGGCCTGAACTGGGATTCGACCGGCTTCAACCTGCGCAACGAGGGCTTTGCCTATGTTGCTCCGGTCGAGGGCGCCTTCGCCTGGCACCAGGGCTTCGTGCTGATGAAGAACGCGGCCAACGTCGAGCAGGCGCACGAGTTCGCCAAGTTCGTCTCGACCCCAGAGGGTGCTGCGGGCTGGGCTTCGGCCTTCTCGTCCAACCCGGTGGCCAAGGGCGCGTCCGACCTGATGAACCCGGATGTCGCCGCCTTCTACAATGCCACCTTCAACGACGAGGCGCTGTCCAAGCTGTGGTGGTGGCCCGACCAATCGGCCGAGTTCCTGGCCCGGCGCGCCGAATACGCCGACAAGTACAGGGCGGCCTGATCCTGGGCCTCTGACACGCGATGCTCACGCCGGGTCCGAAAGGGCTCGGCGTGACTTTTTGGGCACCGCGGCGTCGGTCTGGACCGAATGTCGGGCAGAATCTGGCGATACCCATTGCGGGGGCCGGGCTGCCTGCTAGCCTGCAACGAAAAGAATGAACTTCAGGGGGACCTCGCAGACCATGAGCGCGGGAATTGATCTGGAAAACGTCTGCTGCGACTTCGGCACCTTCCGGGCCGTCGACAACGCCAACGTTTCGATAAGACCGGGCGAGTTCTTCTCGTTCCTGGGGCCGTCGGGTTGCGGCAAGACCACGATCCTGCGAATGGTGTCGGGCTTCATCGAGCCGACGCAGGGGGTGATCCGCATCGGGGGCGAGGATGTGCGGGGCAAGCGCCCGAACCAGCGCCCGACCGCGCTGATCTTCCAGAACCTCGCGCTGTTCCCGCTGATGCCGATCTGGGAGAACATAACTTTCGGCCTGGAAGTGCGCGGCGTCGACAAGGCCAGCCGCCGCAAACGGGCCGAAGAGCTGTTGCAACTGGTCGACCTGCCGGGGGCTGCGGAAAAGATGGTCAGCCAGCTTTCGGGTGGCCAGAAGCAGCGCGTCGCCATCGCCCGCGCCCTTGCGGTCGAACCGCAGGTCATGCTGCTGGACGAACCGCTGTCGGCCCTGGACCTGAAGCTGCGCCAGCACATGCGCGCCGAGCTTCGGGCCATCCAGCAGCGCACCGGAGTCACCTTCATCTACATCACCCATGACCAGGGCGAGGCGCTGGCGATGTCGGACCGCGTCGGCGTGATGTCCCAGGGCCGCATCCAGCAGATCGCCGACCCGCGCGAGATCTACAACAACCCGGTCAACGGTTTCGTCGCCAGCTTCGTTGGCGAAAACAACATCTTCAAGGGCGAGGTGCAGCAGGCTGCCGACGGCATGGCCAGCTTCTCGACCCCGCACGGCACGTTCCGCGCCCGGCTGGGCGACCTTGGTGGCCGCGACGGCAAGCTTTACGTCCGCCCCGAACACACGGTGATCTCGGTCGCGGCAGAGGCCGAGAACTCGGTCCCGGTCACGATCACCGATGTCTCCTTCGAGGGCAACTTCATCACCGTCCACGCGACCGGCGACAGCGGCATCCACCTTACGGCCGAGATCCGCAACGACGGCTCGGCCACGATGCCCGACCGGGGAACCCGGGCCTACATGGCCTTCGATCCCGCACGGGCCGCGATCCTGCCCGACGCGAACGTCAGGGGCTGACGATGCAGGACCTCCTCCGCCGCTACGGCCCCGGCCTGACCCTCATCATGGGGCTGATGGTCGCCTTCTGGCTTCTGATGCTGGTCATCATCCCGAACATGACGCTGTTCGAGCAAAGCTTCCGTCCCTATCTGCCGGTCAGGGAGGTTGGCGGCCCGAACGACACCTACAGCCTGGACAACTACCTCAAGGTCTTCGATGGCACGATCGAGCGCAGCTTCCTGGGCTTCACCTTCCAGATCCCGGTGCATGTGCTGACCTTCTGGCTGACCATCTGGTATTCGATGGTCGTGACGGTCATCTGCTTCTTCATGGCCTATCCGCTGGCCTATTACATGGCCAAGATCGTGAACCCCCGGTCACTGCCGACGCTGATCCTGCTGCTGTTCATCCCGCTCTGGGTGTCCGAGGTGCTGCGCGCCTTCGCCTGGTGGATCATCCTTGCGTTCCGCGGGCCGCTGAACTGGCTGTTGCTGAACCTAGGCCTGATCGAGGACCCGATCCGCTGGACCAACATGGGCTATACCGGCGTCGTGATCGGGCTGATCTACACCTATGTCCTGTTCATGCTGTTCCCGATCTACAACGCGATCCAGTCGCTGGACACCAACCAGATCGAAGCGGCCGAGGACCTGGGTGCCCCCTGGTGGAAGATCCACTGGCGCATCGTGCTGCCCCATTCCAAACCCGGCATCGCCGCGGGGTCGGTGATGGTCTTCATGCTGTCGGCCGGCTCGCTGCTGGTGCCGTCGATCCTGGGCTCCACCACCTCGCAGTGGTTCACCCAGACGATCAACCAGTGGTTCAACGACGCGCTCGACTGGAACACGGCCTCGGCCTATGCCTTCCTGCTGCTTCTGCTCTGCACCCTTTTCGTCAGTCTGGCGATGTGGGTGTTCCGGGTGAAGCTGTCCGACATCGCGAAGTAGGGGGGGAAAGGGATCATGCATCGTTTCCGTCAGAACCTCGCGCATCTTTACATGGTGCTGTTTCTTGTCTTCCTGCTGGCGCCGCTGGTGGTGATGTCCGGCGCGGCCTTCAACGATTCCAAGCTGCCGTCGATCGTGCCCTGGCGCGGATTCACCACGACGTGGTTTTCCCAGATGGTGCAGGACCAGCGCATGATGCTGGCCTTCGTGAACACGCTTTGGGTCGCGGTCGCGGTCGCGGTCATCTCGGTGGTCGTGGGGACGGCCTCGGCCATCCTGATCAACTCGATCTCGGGCAAGGTGCGGACCGTGCTGTACGGGCTGATGATCTCGACCATCCTGATCCCCGGCGTGGTGATCGGCATCTCGACGATGATCCTCTGGACCAGGATGGGCAATGCGCTGGGGACAGAGTTCTTCCTGTTCAATCCCGGCCTGCATCTGTCGGTCCTGGGTCAGGTCAGCTATATCGCGGCGATGGTGATGCTGCTGGTGCTGGCCCGGCTGCAAAGCTTCGATGCCGACCTGGAAGAGGCGGCGCTGGATCTTGGGGCGTCGCATACCCAGGTCATGCGACGCATCCTGCTGCCGCATCTTTACCCGGCCGTCGGGGCCGGGGCGGCGGTGGCCTTCTTCCAGTCGATCGAGAACTTCAACGTCACCCAGTTCACCCGGGGCGGCGCCGATACGCTGACGGTCTATGTCTTCAGCCAGGTCCGGTCCGGCATCACGCCGACGATCAACGCGCTGGCGTTCCTCTTGATCTGCGTGACCCTGGTCCTGGCCCTGGTCTACGAGATCAACCGCCGCCGCCGCGCCCGGATCCAGGCCGAGCGCGAGGCCGAGGCGCGCCGGGCGGAAGAGGCGATGCTGCTCTGACGGCCCGCTCGTCGGTGACTGCGTCACTCCTCGCTGGTGTCTCGCGAGGAGAGGACGCCGTCGCTGCACGGGCCGCGGTGGAAGCGGTGAAGAAACCCTGAACGGCCGCCTGCCAGCGGTTGATCAAAGGGGATCATCCGCGGATGTCCGCTGTGGCCGGAACCGGTTGCAGCCCGTCCAGCAACACCCGGCAAAGCGCAGAGTCCGGGTCCTGCAACCCGTCGATGACGCTGAAATGGTGCTGCCCCGGATCGGCGGTCCAGGGGCAGCCCCATTCCTCGGCCAGCAGCCGCGCCTGCATCAGGAAGGCCGGGCGCTCGTCAGCCCCGACCCAGACATGGGCGCTGACCCCGTCCCGCAAGCGGTGCCGCGCCGGGCTTTCCGCCGCCGCCTCGGCCGCGTCGAGCTTCAGCGTCGCGTTCATCCCAGTCGCGATCAGCGGCCCCAGCTCGGCAAGGGGAGAGATCGGCACGACGCGCGCCACCGGCACCGGCATGTCCTCACACCCCATCCGGGCCGCCAGATGCCCCCCGGCGGAATGGCCGGTCACCACCATCGGCCCCGCGACTCGGGTGCCGACGAACCAGCAGGCCCGCGCGATCTCGGCCGTCATCCCCGCGATCCGGGCCGCCGGGGCCAGCGTGTAGCTTGGCATCGCCACCGCATAGCCCCGCGCCAGCGGCCCCGCCGCCAGATGTGACCAGTGCGCCTTGGAGAATAGGTGCCAATAGCCGCCGTGAACGAAGACCACCACCCCCTTCGGCGTGCCTTCGGGCAGGAAGAGGTCCAGCTTTTCGCGCGCGGACGGACCATAGGCGAGGTCCAGGTCCGCCCGCTTGCCCAGCGCGCGGCGAAAGCCTGCCGCCGCCTCGGTCCAGCGGGGCGGAAAGTCGGCGGCCCCCGGAATGAAGGCCGCGTTGGCATAGTCGCGGTCGGGGTCGGGCCAGCGATAGGGCGGTCGGTCGGTCACGTCGGGCTCCTGCCAGGGTGCGGGCAGAGTGCGCTGGGTCCTGATCCGCGGCAAGAGCCTGGCGGCCCGGCTGCGCGCGGGGCAGCGTATCCCGGCCTTCGGCGCAGACTGTCATTGGACTGTTACGTATCCGTCGCATAGGCTTCATCATGCCGTCCTAGAGCGGCAGGGCAGACGGCAGGCAGCGGCGGTCATGGAGCAAGCGATGGACGACATGCGCGGAACGGTCAGGGACATCGCGTCGACGACCATGAAGATCAGCGCCTCGGATGTGCAGGTCCACTACGGGCAGAACCATGCGCTGAAGGATGTGTCCGTCGACATCCTGGACTGCGCGGTCACGGCCTTCATCGGTCCGTCGGGGTGCGGCAAGTCGACCTTCCTGCGCTGCCTGAACCGGATGAACGACACTGTCGCCTCGGCCCGCGTCACGGGCAAGATCCTGCTGGACGGCGAGGACATCTACGACCCCCGCGTCGACCCGGTGCAGCTGCGGGCGAAGGTGGGCATGGTGTTCCAGAAGCCGAACCCGTTCCCGAAGTCGATCTACGACAACGTGGCCTATGGGCCGAAGATCCACGGCCTGACCCGCAACAAGGCCGAGCTGGACGAGATCGTCGAATCCTCGCTGCGCAAGGCCGCGCTCTGGAATGAGGTCAAGGACCGGCTCGACGCCGCCGGCACCGGGCTTTCCGGCGGCCAGCAGCAGCGCCTTTGCATCGCGCGGGCCGTGGCGACGGGACCGGAGGTCCTGCTGATGGACGAACCCTGCTCGGCGCTGGACCCGATCGCGACGGCCCAGATCGAAGAGCTGATCAGCGAGCTGCGCAACCAGTTTTCGGTGGTGATCGTGACCCACTCGATGCAGCAGGCGGCCCGTGTCAGCCAGAAGACGGCGTTCTTCCATCTGGGGAACCTGGTCGAATATGCCGACACGACGCAGATCTTCACCACCCCGAAGGACCCCCGCACCGAGGCCTACATCACCGGCCGGATCGGATAAGGAGCAGGCGATGAACACCGCACATATCCTCACGGCCTTCGACCGCGACCTCGAGGCGGCTCAGGCGCTGGTCATGCGCATGGGCGGGCTGGTCGAGGCCGCACTGCTGGATGCAGCCGAGGCGCTGGACACCCGCGATGACGACATGGCCGCGCGGGTCAGGGCCGGCGACGCCGCCATCGACGCGCTGGAGGACGAGATCAACACCCGTTGCGCCCTGCTGCTGGCGCTGCGCGGACCGACCGCCGGCGACCTGCGCACGGTGCTGACCGTGATGAAGATCGCGGCGGCGCTGGAGCGGGCCGGGGATTACGCGAAGAACCTGGCCAAGCGGACTGCCGCATTGTCGAAGATGACCCAGGTGCCGGGGGCTTCGGGCTCGATCCGGCGGCTGGCGAAGGCCGTGGTGCAGATGCTGACCGACGCGCTGGACGCCTATATCCGCCGCGACCTGAAGCTGGCTCAGGATGTGCGCGCCCGCGACCGCGACATCGACCAGATGTACAACTCGATCTTCCGCGAATTCCTGACCCACATGATGGAGGACCCGCGCACCATCGGGCCCTGCATGCACCTGCATTTCATCGCCAAGAACATCGAACGTGTCGGGGATCATGCCACCTCGGTGGCCGAGCAGGTGATCTACCTCGTGACCGGCTCGCTGCCCGAGGATGAGCGGCCGAAGGTCGACAGCACCGGGGCGGGGGCCTGACGATGGGCAAGGGTGGACAGCCGCGGGTCCTGCTGGTCGAGGATGAACCGGCGCAGCGGACAGTGCTGGCCTACAACCTGGAGGCCGAGGGCTTTGCCGTGACCCAGGCCGACAACGGCGAGGACGCGATGGTCCTGGTCGACGAGGAAGAGCCGGACATCATCATCCTGGACTGGATGATGCCGAAAGTGTCCGGGATCGAGGTCTGCCGCCGGTTGAAGATGCGGCCCGAGACGCGGGGCATCCCGATCATCATGCTCTCGGCGCGGGCCGAGGAGGTGGACCGGATCCGCGGGCTGGAGACGGGCGCGGACGATTACGTGGTCAAGCCCTATTCGGTGCTGGAGCTGATGGCCCGCGCACGGGCACAACTGCGGCGCGTCAGGCCCTCGACCGCCGGGGTGGTGCTGGAGCACGAGGATATCCGGCTGGACCCCGAAAGCCATCGGGTCTACCGGGGCGAGAAGGTGCTGAAGCTGGGCCCGACCGAGTTCAAGCTGCTGGTCACGCTGATGGAGCGGCCGGGCCGGGTCTTTTCGCGCGAGCAGTTGCTGGACCTGGTCTGGGGCCGCGACATCTATGTCGATACCCGGACGGTGGACGTGCATGTGGGACGGCTGCGCAAGAGCCTGATGCAGCACGGCGGGGCCGATCCGGTGCGCACGGTGCGGGGCGCGGGCTACGCCCTGGGGTAAGCCTGTCCACGCCGGACGGTTTCGGATTTGGGTTCAATGTCGAATGGGTGCCGGCGGTCGTCAACCGTCTGGCAACATTTGCCCGCGGTCCGGGTCGGGTCGGCTTTCATGCAGAGCGCTGGCGCGCGAAGTCCTTTGTCTCGTCGTCGGGGCTTGGCACCCCTCCGCCTCGGGCGAGGCCGGGTGCATTTCACATGTCCGAAAGGCTGTGCGGCCGAAGGGCGCCTCCGGCGGGGATACTTGGACAAGGATGAATGGCTTTGCCGCG
>PNNE01000427.1 GCA_013824055.1 Rhodobacter sp.
CGTACTGGATCACCCGGACATCCTGGCTGAAGCGCATGCCGTCAAGAACCACGCCGGGCTGGCCGACCAGATACTGCAGCCGGTCCGCGCCGCAGCTTGCCAGGGTGTCGGCGGGCGGAGTGCGCACCGGCTCCATCACGCAGGCCGACAGCACAAGCGGGGCGCAGAGCAGCAGGGAAAAGGCACGTTTCATGGTCGTATCCTCATGTCGCGGGGTCGAATCCCGCATTGCTTTACGCCCCAGATTGGCACAGGTTCCGGGAAATCGTCAGAAAGGAATTCCAGATGCGCACCCGTGCTGCCGTCGCCGTCGCCGCAGGCCAACCGCTGCAAGTGATGGAGGTCAATCTCGACGACCCAAGGGAAGGCGAAGTCCTGATCGAGATCAAGGCCACCGGCATCTGCCACACCGACGAATTCACCCTGTCGGGTGCGGACCCGGAAGGCATCTTCCCCGCGATCCTTGGCCATGAAGGCGCGGGCGTGGTGGTGAAATGCGGCCCCGGCGTGAAGTCGCTGAAGCCCGGCGACCACGTGATCCCGCTCTACACGCCGGAATGCCGCGAATGCCCGTCGTGCCTTTCGCGCAAGACCAACCTCTGCACCGCGATCCGCGCCACCCAGGGCCAGGGCCTGATGCCCGACGGCACCACCCGGTTTTCCATGCTGGATGGCACGCCGATCTACCACTACATGGGCTGTTCGACCTTTGCCCAGCACACCGTCATGCCGGAAATCGCGCTGGCCAAGGTGCGTGAGGACGCGCCCTTCGACAAGATCTGCTACATCGGCTGCGGCGTCACCACCGGCATCGGTGCGGTCCTGAACACGGCGCAAGTCGAGATCGGGGCCAAGGCCGTGGTCTTCGGCCTGGGCGGCATCGGGCTGAACGTGATCCAGGGCCTCAAGATGGCCGGGGCCGACATGATCATCGGCGTCGACCTGAACACCGACAAGAAGGCCTGGGGCGAGAAGTTCGGGATGACCCACTTCGTCAACCCCAGGGAAATCGAAGGCTCGGTGGTCCAGCACATCGTCGACCTGACCAAGACCCCCTTCGACAAGATCGGCGGCGCGGACTATTCCTTCGACTGCACCGGCAACGTCAAGGTGATGCGCGACGCGCTGGAATGCACCCACCGCGGCTGGGGCCAGTCGATCATCATCGGCGTCGCCCCGGCGGGCGCGGTGATCGAGACCCGCCCCTTCCAGCTGGTCACCGGCCGGGTCTGGAAAGGCACGGCCTTCGGCGGCGCGCGGGGCCGCACCGATGTGCCGAAGATCGTCGACTGGTACATGGACGGCAAGATCGAGATCGACAGCATGATCACCCATATCCTGCCGCTGGAGCGCATCAACGAAGGCTTCGACCTGATGCATGCGGGCAAGTCGATCCGGGCGGTGGTGGTCTATTGATCCGGATCGCTCGTCGAGCACTTCGTGCACTCCTCGCTGGGTCCCCCGAGGCGGACACGACGTGAACGACGAGGCTTCTGCAGGATAGCGTCGCATGTCCTCCACCCCCGCCCTCCGCGCACTGGCTGCCCTTGGGATCGAGGTCACTCTGCACCCCTACGCCTATGACCCCAGGGCCGAGGCGACGGGCCTGCAGGCCGCCGATGCCCTGGGGATCGACCCTGCCCTGATGCTGAAGACCCTGATGGTCGAGGTCGACGGCAAGCCGGCCTGCTGCGTCATCCCCTCGGACCGGCAGCTGTCCATGAAGAAGGTCGCCGCCGCCTTCGGGGCCAAGTCCGCCGCGATGATGCCCGCGCCCAAGGCCGAGAAACTGACCGGCTACCACGTCGGCGGCATCTCGCCCTTCGGGCAGAAGCGCGCCGTCCCCACCGCGCTGGAGGCCAGCGCCTGCTCTGCCCACCGGGTCTGGATCAACGCCGGCCTGCGCGGGCTTCTCCTGTCGCTTCCGCCCGAGGTCGCCCTGACGGCGCTTGCCGCCAAGGCCGTGCCGCTGATCGCCTGACGCTTTCCGCTTTCCCCGCCGCGCCGCTTCGGCGACAAAGGCCGGAACCCTCAGGAGGCCCCGATGCCTGCAGACCCCCGCGCCCCCCGCCTTGCCGTCCTGATCGACGCCGACAACATCCCCGCCCGACATATCGAGGCGGTGCTGGACGAGCTTGCCACCTATGGCGAGCCCTCGGTCCGGCGGGTCTATGGCGACTGGTCGTCGCAGGCGCTGTCGCAGTGGAAGGAAAAGGCCCGCAGCCTGGGTCTGGTGATGCACCAGCAGTCCGCCAACACCAAGGGCAAGAACGCCAGCGACATCGGCCTTGTGATCGACGCGATGGACATCCTGCACCTGGGCAAGGTCGACGGCTTTGTCCTGGTGTCGTCGGACAGCGACTTCACCCGCCTTGCCAGCCGCATCCGCGAGGACGGGCTGCAGGTGATCGGCGTGGGCGAAGAAAAGACCCCGGAATCGCTGCGCAAGGTCTGCAACCGCTTCATCTTCCTGGAAAACATTGCCGCCGCCCCCGACGCGTCCCGGGCAGCCGACCCTGCGCGAACCGCGAAAGAGGCCGCAAAGCCCGCCGAACCCGTCCCCGAGAAGCAGCCACCCTCCAAGGCGATCCCGCTGGTGCTGGCCGCGATGAAGAAGATCGGGATCGAAGAGGACAGCTATTCCCTGGGCCAGCTTGGCCAGGTCCTGACCCAGCTGTACCCGGATTTCGACAGCCGCAGCTACGGCAGCGCCCGGCTGTCGGACCTGCTGAAGCGCACGGGCCGGTTCGAGGTTCAGAAGGGCGAAGGCAACCACCTCGTCGTGCGCGACAAGGCGTGACATCCGGGGCGTAGGCGCGGCTAGAAGATCGTCGCCAGCCAGTCGGCGAACTGCTCGACCGCCGCCCGGCGCGGGCCGCGGGGCAGGACCAGGGCATAGGTGACCACCGGCAGCCCGCCCAGCGGCAGGCGCACCAGCCGTCCGGCCTCCAGATCGGCCCGACAGATGATTTCGGTCGCCGTGCCTGCGCCCAGGCCCTGCCGGCAGGCCGACATCTCAAGGTGCGGGCTGCCCACCTCCACCCGTTTCAGGCGGGTGACGTCCAGGCCGGTGCCAGCCACCTCGGCCAGCTCCCAGTGCTTGTCGGCCCCGATCACCCAGGGCATGTCCTGCGGATGCAGCCCCGACGCCGCCAGCGAAGGTGCGCAGACCGCAATCACCTGCGACCGGCACAGCGGTCGGATCTCTTCTTCCGGCGCCTCGACCCAGCCCTCCGACAGGGCCCGGATCGCCATGTCGAACCCGTCGCGCGCCAGATCGATCCTTGCCGGACTTGGCGACAGCGCCACCTCGATCCCCGGATGCCCGGCCCAGAACTCGGGCAATCGCGGCATGACGTGAGTCTCGGCGATGAACGTTGTCGTGGTGACCCGGATCACGCGCCGGGCTTCGGCCTGCCGCAGCGCGCCGATGCCGGACTCGACGGTTCCGAACCCGTCATCCAGCGCGCGGGCCAGGCGTTCCCCGGCTTCGGTCAACCCCACCGTCCGACCCGCCCGCCGCACCAGCGTCACGCCCAGGTCCGCCTCCAGCCCGCGCACGGCCTGCGTCACCGCCGCGTGGGTGACGTTCAGTACCCGCCCCGCTTCGGCGAAGCTGCCGCTGCGCGCCGTGGCATCGAAGGCCCGCAATGCGGAAAGCGAGGGCAGGTCGCGCCAGCGCATGACGTAAGCTCAGCTTTCGTTTCAAGGAAATTCCTGAGTCGGAGTATCGCAGGTTTCATGGCATTACCAAGGGGAAATCCAGCCTGGGACGAAAGCCATGCACGGCGTCAACCTTGATCTCCTCCGCGCCTCGGTCGCCCATCACCCCGACGGACGCCCGAAGGACCCCCACGCCCACCACCGGGCCGCGCATCTGGGTGCGCTGCAAGCCGCGCGCGCCGAACGGCGGCAGTCCCGTGTCAGCCGGATCGTCGCGCTGATCCGCAAGATGGTCGGTCGTCCGGCCAAGACGCCGGCACTCTGTCGCTGACGCGCGTCATCGCGCCCCGCTGGCCCGTCGCCCGCGACGAGAAGACGAAGTCGCACGAGGAGCCGCCGCTCACTCCACCTCGACCGTGACCCAGGTCTCGAAGCAGACCCCGTTGGCCAGCGCCATCACCCCGATCGTCGCCCGGCCGCCCAGCCCGCGCTCGCGCCCGAAGACCTCGACGAACAGGTCCGACAGGCCAGAGGAGACCTTGTGCACCTCCTCGAACTCGGGCGTGCAGACGACGAAGTTCAGGCTGCGGACGATCCCCTTCACCCGGTCCAGCGACCCCACCGCCTGCCGGATGCCGCCCAGCACGTTCAACCCGGTCCGCCGCGCCGCCTGGTCGTCGTCTCGCAAACCCTTGACGGCCCGGTGCACCACTGAACGCTGGCTCTCTCCAAATCCGCATTCATTTGTTGCCGCCCACTCCCTACCTTGGCCGGAAAGGAGCTTCCCATGACCCAGGTATCCCTCGGCCTTGACACCTTCGGCGACGTGACGGTCGGTCCCGACGGCCAGCCGCAACCCATGGACCGCGTCCTGCGCGAGGTCCTGGACCAGGCGACGCTGGCCGACGAAATCGGCATTGATTTCATCGGCCTGGGCGAACACCATCGGCCGGATTTCGCGATTTCCGCACCCGAGATCGTGCTTGCCGCCATCGCCGGGCGCACCCGGCGGATCAAGCTTGGCACTGCCGTCACGGTCCTGTCGACCGACGATCCCGTGCGCGTCTTCCAGCGGTTTTCAACCCTGAACGCCCTGTCGGGCGGCCGCGCCGAGCCGATCCTGGGGCGCGGGTCCTTCACCGAAAGCTACCCGCTTTTCGGGCATGACCTGAACGACTATGACCAGCTCTTCGAGGAACGCCTGGATCTCTTCGCCCGGCTCCTGCGCGAGCCCCGGGTCACCTGGTCCGGCCAGACCCGCAGCCCCCTGAACAACCAGCCGGTTTTCCCGCAACTCGGTCAGCCGATGACCGTCTGGGTCGGCGTCGGCGGCAGCCCGGAAAGCGTGGTCCGCGTCGTGCGGCAGGACCTGCAGCTGATGCTAGCGATCATCGGCGGCGATGCCGGCCGCTTTGCGCCCTACATCGACCTCTACCAGCGCGCCTGCGCGCAACTGGGCAAACCGGTGCGTCCGGTGGGCGTCCACTCCCCCGGATTTGTCGCGGAAACCGATGAAAAGGCCCAGGAAACCCTTTGGCCGCACTACGCCGACATGTTCGGCCGCATCGGGCGCGAGCGTGGCTGGCCGCCAGTGACCAAGGAGCGCTATCTTGACGAAGTCCACCAGGGAGCGCTGTATGTGGGCAGCCCCCAGACAGTTGCGCGCAAGATCGCACGGACGGTGAAGACCCTGGGCATCCAGCGCTTCGACATGAAGTATTCGACCGGCCCGGTGCCGCATGCCGACCTGATGGAGTGTATCCGGCTTTACGGCGAGAAAGTCATTCCGCTGGTGCATGACCTGCTCGCCGCCAAGGCGGCCTGAACAGGCGCAGGGTGGGCGATACCGCCCACCCTACTCTTGCGCGAAGCCCAGATGCTGTGTCCCGCGCTTGGCGGCAAGCAACATCTGGCGGTGACGTTCGCGAAAGCGCGCCCGGTCCTGGGTGGAATACTCGTCCACGCAGGCCGGACAGCAGACCCCGTCCTCATAGACTGCCGCCGCCTGATCCGCCTTGGTCACCGGCCTCCGGCAGGCCCCGCAGACCCCAAGGCCGCCAGGCTTCAGCCCATGCCCGACCGAGACCCGGTCGTCGAAGACGAAGCACTGCCCCTGCCAGAGGCTCGCCTCTTGCGGCACCTCCTCCAGGTATTTCAGGATGCCGCCCTTCAAGTGGTAGACCTGATTAACCCCTTGGCCCAGAAGGTAATTCGTCGACTTCTCGCAGCGGATGCCGCCCGTGCAGAACATCGCGATCCGCTTGCCCGCGAACCGGTCGCGGTTGGCGTGCCACCACTGCGGAAACTCGCCAAAGGCCCGTGTCCCCGGGTCCACCGCGCCGCGAAAAGTGCCGATGGCGACTTCGTAATCGTTGCGGGTGTCGATCACCACCGTCTCAGGGTCCGAGATCAACGCGTTCCACTCCGAAGCCGCGACATAGTTCCCCACCCGCGCCAGGGGGTCCACGTCCGGCTGGCCCATCGTCACGATCTCGCGCTTGAGCTTCACCTTCATCCGCCCGAACGGCATCGTCCCGGCAAGGCTTTCCTTCCACTCCAGCCCCGCGCAGCCCGGCAGCGCCCGGATCGCCGCCAGCACCGCATCGATGCCCGCGCGGGGGCCGGCGATGGTGCCGTTGATCCCCTCGGGCGCCAGCAGAAGCGAGCCCTTGACGCCCTGTGTCCGGCACAGGTCCAGCAGCCCCGGCTTCAGGGCAGCGGGGTCGGGAAAGCGGGTGAAGTGGTAAAGCGCGGCGATGGTCAGCATGGCCTTCCTTTGCGCCGAAGTTTCCCGAATTTCAAGCGCTTCGCTTGACGCACCCGCCCCCCGGACTTAGGCAAGGGGGAACACCGCCCGGAGGCCGCCATGAAGCCCGAAACCCAAGCCCTGATCGTGATCGACGTGCAGAACGACTTCTGCCCCGGCGGTGCGCTGGCCGTGGCGGGAGGAGACGAGATCATCAGTCGGATCAACGGGTTGATGGGCGACTTCGCAACCGTGGTCCTGACGCAGGACTGGCACCCCGCCGACCACGCCTCGTTCGCGGCGAACCATCCGGGGGCCGCGCCGTTCAGCCTGACGACGATGCCCTACGGGCCGCAGGTCCTGTGGCCGACCCATTGCGTGCAGGGGACGAAGGGCGCCGATTTCCATGCCGACCTGCGCACCGATCCGGCCCAACTTGTCATCCGCAAGGGCTTTCGCCCGCAGATCGACAGCTATTCGGCCTTCTTCGAAAACGACCACAGCACCGCGACCGGGCTTGACGGCTATCTGCGCAGCCGGGGGGTGACGGACGTCACGCTGGTGGGGCTGGCGACCGACTATTGCGTCGCCTATTCGGCGCTGGATGCAGCTCGCCTTGGGTTCAGGGCGACGGTGCTGGAGGGTGCCTGCCGGGCCATCGACCTCAACGGAAGCCTGGCCGAGGCGCGGGACAAGATGCGCGCGGCGGGTGTCGCGCTGGAGGCATAGATGGTGGATATCGCGACACGGGTCTGGAACCACAAGTGGAAGATCGACCCGATCGTGCGGTCTCTGATCGACACCGACTTTTACAAGCTGTTGATGTGCCAGTCGATTTTCCGCAACAAGCCGGACACGACGGTGGTGTTCAGCCTGATCAACCGCTCGACCAAGGTGCGTCTGGCGGACCTGATCGACGAAGGAGAGCTGCGGGAGCAGCTTGACCATGTGCGGTCCCTGTCGCTGACCAGGGGCGAAAGCACCTGGCTGCGGGGGAACACCTTCTACGGCAAGCGGCAGATGTTCCGGTCCGACTTCATGGAGTGGTTCGAGGGCCTGCGTCTGCCCGCCTACCACCTGGAAAAGCGCGACGGCCAGTTCGAGCTGACCTTCGAGGGCAGCTGGCCCGAGGTCATGCTGTGGGAGATCCCCGCACTCGCCGTCCTGATGGAGCTGCGCAGTCGCGCTGTCCTGCACGACCTGGGCCGGTTCGAGCTGCAGGTGCTTTACGCCCGCGGCATGACCCGGCTTTGGGAAAAGATCGAGCGCCTGAGGCGGATCGACGGCCTGAAGATCGCCGACTTCGGCACCCGGCGGCGGCACGGGTTCCTGTGGCAGGACTGGTGTGTGCAGGCGATGCAGGAAGGGCTGGGCGCGAAGTTCATCGGCACCTCGAACTGTCTGATCGCCAAGCGCCGGGACGTCGAGGCGATCGGGACCAATGCGCATGAACTCCCCATGGTCTACAGCGCGCTGGCCGACACCGAGGCCGACCTGCGCCAGGCGCCGTACCGCGTGCTAAAGGACTGGCAGGAAGAGCATGAGGGCAACCTGCGGATCATCCTGCCCGACACCTACGGCACCGAGGGCTTCCTGAAGAACGCGCCGGACTGGCTGGCGGGCTGGACCGGCATCCGCATCGATTCGGGCGATCCCGCCACGGGGGCCGAGACAGCGATCCGCTGGTGGAAAGAGCGGGGCGAAGACCCGACGAAGAAGCTGGTGATCTTCTCGGACGGGCTGGACGTCGAGAAGATCGAAGAGCTTTATGCCCGCTTCAACGGCCGGGTGAAGGTCTCGTTCGGCTGGGGCACGATGCTGACCAACGATTTCCGTGGCCTGGTTGCAGGCGACGCGCTGGCGCCGTTCAGCCTGGTCTGCAAGGCGCTTTCCGCCAACGGGCGGCCCACGGTCAAGCTGTCGGACAACCCCGCCAAGGCAATGGGGCCGGCGGACGAGATCCAGCGCTACAAGCGGGTCTTCGGGGTGGGAAAGCAGACGGTGCAAGAGGTCGTGGTCTGACGCCGGTCAACCGCCCCCAGGCAGACGCCGGGCGCAGAAGACGGCGCGGGCCAGATGGCTGCGGTGGATCGGATCGTCGGCGGCCAGCCGCGGCATGGTCCAGCCGACCGAAGCCAGGCTGCGGGCCAGGATGAACGCCTCGACCATCGCGGTGTCGGACGTCCCGTAACCGGCCATCAGCGCGTCGCGGAGCTGGGGGTGTTCGGGATGCTGGACGGTCTGCAGAAGGGCAGTGCCAAGGTCATGCAGGCGGAAGCCGAAGCCCGAGTCATCGAAGTCGATGATCGAGAGTGAACGACCGCTTGCCAACACGTTCTCGCGCAGGACATCGGCATGGATCAGGCCGACCTCGCCCGTCAGCCTTTCGCGCAGGGCGTCGCGGGCGCGGATCAGCGTGGTGCGCTGGTCGGGGGTGGCGACGGGATGCTCCCAGAACCGGCCCCAAAGCGGGGTTTCCCCCACCAGGCCGTCCCGATCCCAGCGGGGGCGGGTGAAGTCAGGCGGCAGCGTCAGGCGGTCGGTCGCCTGATGGACCCGCGCGAGAAGGACGCCGAGGGCATGGTAGAGGTCAAGCACCACGGGCAGGGGGCGGGTGTCGGGCTGCGCCGCCTCACCCAGCGGCTCGCCCTCGATCCAGGCGATGGCCGAGGCGTGGCGGCCGTCAGAGAGCGCCACCAGCAGCGACCCGTCATCGGCGGGAAGGGCCGCGGGAACCGGCAGTCCGGCGCGGGCGAGTTCGGCGCACCACCAGAGTTCGGACCTGATCGCGGCCTCGGACTGGTACCCCGCGCGGTGCAGACGCAAGGCGGCACGGCGGCCAGAGGGAAGCCGCAGTTCCAGCACCTGGTTCTCGCGGTCGCGGATCAGGCGGAGGATGCGGCCGTCCCAGTGACGGGCCGCCTCTTCGGCAGAGGTCACTCTTCGTCCCCCACCTTGCCGCGCAGGGACTTCACCTCGCCGCGCTGGGTCTTGGCGGCGATGCGGCGGCGCTGGCTGCCAAGCGTGGGCTTGGTGGCAATCCGGCGTTTCGGCGTGACCAGAGCTGCGCGGATCAGCTCGACCAGCCGCTCGCGCGCGATCTCGCGGTTGCGGGCCTGGCTGCGGGTTTCGTCGACCTGCAAGACAATGGCGCCCTCGGTCGTCCAGCGCCGCCCGGCCAGCTTCTTCAGCCGCGCCTTCACACCGGGGGTCAGATGGGGCGAGCGGTCTGCCTCGAACCGCAATTCGACGGCAGTCGAGACCTTGTTGACATTCTGCCCGCCGGGGCCCGACGCCCGCATGAAGCTTTCGGACAATTCCCAGTCGGCGATGGCCAGCGTTTCGGTGACGTGCAACATTCCGGCAGGCTATGCGAAGCGGCGAAACAGAGAAAGGGTTGCCCTGTTCAGGCAACCCTTTCCGAGATCCAAGGAGATGGGCCAGTTAGGGCATCCAAATCCAATCGGTGGTCTATTTTCCAGGGGCTGCCCTTAGAAAATACCCCCCCCGACTGTCCCGACACCTCTCTCCAATATCACTCTAGACACTGGATCACCTCCTTTCAAAATGGTTGCCGATAAGTGAAGCGTGACACAGATTTTGTGTTTGTCAAAACAAATCACGCTACCCTTGCTGCAAGCCTGGCAACTGCCAGTCGAAACGGCACCAGTGCCACCAAAGCCAGCAGCAGCTTTACCAGCCAGTCCCCGACCGCCAGCGAGACCCAGAACGGTGCCTCGGGTCCAAGGCCCAGAAGCGGCATCGGCCCGGTCGCCCAGGAGACGTCGTTGCCCGGTTCCAGCAGCGTCAGCGCGGCCGAGAAGGCGATGGTGAAGAAGATCGCGGTGTCGAGGGTCGAGGAGACCAGCGTGGAAACCAGCGGCGCTTGCCACCAGACGCCCTGGCGCAGGCGGTTGAAGACCGAGATGTCCAGCATTTGCGCGCACAGGAAGGCAATGCCCGACCCCAGCGCGATGCGCAGCGTGACCAGCGGGCCGAACTCGCCCATGATCTGGGTGCCGACGAAGGAACAGAGGATGCCGGTGGCGAAGCCGACCAGCACGACGCGGCGGGCGGTGGCGGGTCCCTCCAGCCGGTTCACCAGGTCGGTGACCAGGAAGGCGAAGGGATAGGTCAGCGCCCCCCAGGTCAGGAAGCTGCCCAGGGGATACTGGACCAGGATGTTCGAGGCGACGACAATGGCCGCCATGGCGATGACGCCAGGAAGAAGGATGCGCATTTGGCTTTCCGTTTTGACAAGGTCGCGGAGACTTGGCCCCCACCATGAGGGCGGGGGCGGACTATACCCGCCGAGGTCGCCTGTCAATCGGAAGCAAGCACGGCCTTGCACTGCCGGGGCAGGTCGGCCATCGTGAAGTCGCGCGGGCCCTTCTTCTTCGGGGCATCCTCGTCACGCGGCTTCTTGCCATCGGATTTCGGCGGGTCAAGGTAGTCGGTCACCCACCACATCAGCGTCTCGTCGCAGCCATCGCCACCCTTGGACAACTCGTCAACCGTGGGGGTTTGGGTCTCGCACAGCCGCGCGCCGGTCGGGCATTTCAGCCGGACGTGGAAATGGGTGTCATGGCCGGCCACGGGGCGGATCTTCTGCAGCCACTTGCGGTCTGACCGTCTGGCGGTCTTGCACATCTCGATCTTGACCGCTGCCGCCACGAAGATCCGGTCGACGCGGGGGTCGCTCGCCGCCTGTTTCAGCAGTTCGCGGTGGGTTTGCGTCCAGTTTTCCGTCACCGAGCGCTGGTCGGCGGACCGCACGGGGATGCTGCTGATCTCTTCACGCTCGGCGGCGCTCAGGTCAAGCCGGCGGGGCGGCAGCATCCAGATGTCGGCATCAAGGCCGATCTGGTGGCTGGCGTGACCACTGGTCATCGGCCCGCCGCGCGGCTGGCTGATGTCGCCGATGTAAAGCCCCCGGCCAAAGCCGATGTCGCGGGCGGTGACCGACAGGTCCATCAGGAACTGCACCATCTGGGGATGGCCGAAGTTGCGGTTCCGCGACAACCGCATGGCCTGCCAGGTCGGCCCGGTCTCGGGCAGCGCGACCATCCCCGCCGCGCAGCCGCGGGCATAGCTGCCGATCGGCATCGCTTCCTGCGCCGAGGGCGCGGCCATCGCTCCGAAAAGCCGGTTCGCCAGCTTCTCGGCCTGGGCCGGGGCCGCAAGAAGCAGGGACAGCAGCAGGGCGCGGGGCAGGATCATGCGGGCAACTCGCCTTTGGGTTTGACGAAGAATAGCAGAACCAGCCCGATGAGGAACAACACGACCAGTGGGGCAATGCCGATCCGCTGCGATCCGCTGATCGTGGTCACAAGCGCGATGAGGGCCGGGGCCATGAAGCTGGCGACCCTGCCCGACAATGCGTAAAGCCCGAAGGCCTCGGTCGCGCGGTCCGGGCTGGTGTGCCGCGCCATCATCGTGCGGCTGGCGGCCTGCAACGAGCCTCCGGCCGCACCGATCAGGGCGCCGCAGGCGAAGAAGATCCGGTCGGGCGTGCTGGAGGCCGGATCCATCGGGATGCCCCAGACCCCTTCGCGCGACATGCCGACCATCAGCAGGCAGACCAGGATCAGCACCACGATCGACGCCATGATCACCGGCCTTGGCCCGATGGCCCGGTCCACCCGGCCGCCGATGAAGGCCGCGATTGTCGCCGTGATCGCACCGACGATCCCGAAGACGCCGATCTGGATGATCGACCAGCCCAGCACGCCCGAGGCATAGACCCCGCCGAACCCGTAGAGCGCGTTCAGCGCGTCCCGGTAGAACAAGGACGAAGCAAGATAGGCCGACAGGCTCTTGCGATAGCGCAGCGACCGGATCAGGTCCCTCAGGCTGGCGAAGGCGCGGCCCAGGTGCAGCGGGCGGCGGTCGGTGTGCGGCTCTTTCACCCACAGGAAGAAGGGGATCATGAAGACAACGAACCAGATGGCGGTGAAGGGGCCGACAAGGCGGGTGCCCTCGCGCGCCTCTGGTTCCAGCCCGAACAGGGGCGGCGTGCCAAGCAGCGTCCGCCCGCTGTCGGAACCCTCTGCGAAGAACAGCAGCATGATCACCAGCGCCAGAAGGCCGCCCAGATAGCCAAAGGCAAATCCCGAGCCCGAGATGGCGCCCAGGTCATCAGCCTGCGTCAGCGAGGGCATCAGCGCATTGGTGAAGATCGTCGCGAACTCCATCCCGATGAAGCCGATGCCGAAAAGGCAGACTGCCCAGAAAAGCATCTCTTCGGTCCCGCCGGGGGCGACCCACCACAGGCCGAAAGAGCCGACGACATAGAAGGCCGAGAAGGTCCAGACCCAGATCAGCCGTCGTCCGGTCCCGTCGGCGATGGCGCCAAGGATCGGCGCCAGAACCGCGATGGCCAGCGAGGCAATGGCCAGCCCCCAGCCCCAGTAGGCCTGGGCGGCGGCCTTCGCGGCCTCTTCGTCCAGACCCGCACCCATGTAGTAGCCCCGCGCGATTTCCGCGAAGTAGGGGCTGAAGATGAAGGTGAGCAGCAGGGTGTTGTAGGGCTGGCTGGCCCAGTCGAAGAAATACCAGCCCCAGATCCGCTTGCGGTCGCCAACCATGCCTGCCCCCTGTTTTTGGGCGAAGTGAACCCGGAAACGCGAGGCGGCGCAAGCGAAGGCTCTTCGCGCCGCTCACGCTTGCTCATCGCCGGTCAGCCTTCCCGCGCGGGAGGCCAGGGCCTGCTGGCCTCGGCGGCGATCCAGGCCTTGACCCAGTCCGGCAGCTCGGGGCTGACGGGCGAGACCCCCGCAGCCTTCGCCAGTTCGGCAGGCGGCACGATCCCGGACTTGCCCAGGATGGCCGAACGGATCAGCACCTGCGAGGCGCAGTCGTCGCCCTTCCACATCGACTGCTCGGTATAGAGGAAGCGGTCGTCCCAGCCCAGGCAGCGGCTGTAGGTCTGCAGCCGCGAGAAGACCGTCACCCGCCGCCGGTAGCGCACGCTGGACCCGGCCACCGTCATGCCCCAGCGGTTGGCAATCAGGTGCCGGTGGATGCCGGTCCGCGCGCCCAGCGGCAGGCGGCCCAGGTCATACAGTGTCAAGGTGCGGCCATTGTTCAGCTCGACCCAGGGGTCAAGGTCCCAGGGCCAGCAGATGTGATGGCTGACATGGGTGTCGAAAAGGCCCAGGGCCGGCAGGCGCCGGGCGCGGGCCATCTCTTTGAACATGCGCAGGAAAGGGTACATCGGGGCCTCCGTTTCCTGCTGGCACTGACCTGACGCCTTCCGAAGGTCAAGTGGAACGCTGCGGAAGCCATTGCCCTTTCGGCCCCCGGTCGCTACCTCTGCCGAAATCCTGACGGAGTGCCCGATGACCTCGCTTTACCAGATCCTGATGTTGATCCTCGACATCGCAGTGTTCATCATCCTGGCCCATGTCATCATGAGCTGGCTGATCAACTTTCAGGTCCTGAACATCCGCCAGCCGCTGGTCTCGCAGATCTGGAACGGGCTGTCCCGGCTCTTGGAGCCGCTCTATGCCCCGATCCGCCGCATCCTGCCGCCGATGGGCCTGGACCTGGCACCGCTGGTCTTGCTGATCGCCGTCTATGCCTTGCAGATCATCCTTCGCAACAACGTCGCGGCCTTCCTCTGACCTTGGACCGCGCGACCGAGCTTCTGCAGTCCGTCTTCGGCTTCCCGGCCTTCCGTCCGGGCCAGGCCGAGATCGTGCAATCGGTGCTGGAAGGCCGGAACACCCTGGCGATCATGCCGACGGGTGGCGGGAAATCCCTGTGCTTCCAGCTGCCCGCCCTGTGCCGGGACGGGGTGACGGTCGTCATCTCGCCGCTGATCGCGCTGATGCGCGACCAGGTCCGCGCCTTGAAGGCGGTCGGGGTCGAGGCCGGGGCGCTGACCTCGGGCAACACCGACGAAGAGACGGAAGATGTCCTTCACGCCATCGACGAGGGGCGGCTGAAGCTGCTTTACATGGCGCCAGAGCGGCTGGCATCGGGGTCGGCGATGGCCCTTCTGCGGCGGGCGAAGTGCAGCCTGATCGCGGTGGACGAAGCGCATTGCGTCAGCCAGTGGGGCCACGACTTCCGCCCCGACTACCTGCGGATCGGCGAGCTGCGGCGGAGCCTGCGCGTGCCCCTGGCGGCCTTCACCGCCACGGCGGACGAGGAGACGCGGGCCGAGATCGTCACCCGGCTTTTCGATGGTGAAGCGCCCGTCACCTTCCTGCGCGGCTTCGACCGGCCGAACATCCACCTGGCCTTCGCGGTCAAGGACAAGCCGCGCGACCAGATCCTGCGCTTTGCCGCGGCCCGCAAGGGTCAGTCCGGCATCGTCTACTGCGCGACCCGGGCCAAGACCGAGACCTTGGCCAACGGCTTGCGTGAGGCGCGGCACGAGGCCGTGGCCTATCACGGCGGGATGGAGGCGGACGAACGCCGCCGGGTGGAAACCCGCTTCCAGCGCGAGGACGGGCTGATCGTGGTGGCGACCATCGCTTTCGGGATGGGGATCGACAAACCCGACATCCGCTGGGTCGCCCATGCCGACCTGCCGAAGTCGATCGAGGGCTACTACCAGGAGATCGGTCGGGCGGGGCGCGACGGGTCTCCGGCCGAGACGATGACACTCTACGGCCCCGACGACATCCGGCTGCGGCGGTCGCAGATCGACGAAGGCGCGGCGCCGGGGGACCGGAAGGCGGCCGACCATGCCCGGCTGAACGCTCTGCTGGGCCTGGCCGAGGCGCTGGGGTGTCGGCGTCAGGTGCTGCTGGGTTACTTCGGCGAGACGGCGGAGCCTTGCGGGACCTGCGACCTCTGCGACCGACCGGCGCAGCTGTTCGACGCGACCGAGGCGGTGCGCAAGGCCCTGTCGGCGATGCTGCGGACCGGCGAGTGGTTCGGGGCGGGGCATCTGATCGACATCCTCACCGGCTCGGCGACCGAGAAGGTGCGGGAAAGGGGTCACGACCAGCTGCCGACCTTCGCGGTTGGAAAGGACCTGTCGAAACCCGCCTGGGGGGCCGTCTTCCGCCAGATGATGGGCCGCGACCTTGTCCGCCCGGACCCCGACCGGCACGGGGCGCTGCGGATGACGGACGCCGCCCGGCCCGTGCTGCGCGGCGAGGCGACGGTGACGCTCCGGCGCGACACGGTAGTGGCGGCGGGTGAGCGCGAGCCGGTGGTCCGCGCCCAGGTCGCGGACGAGGATCTGGGGCTGCTGGCCCTGTTGAAGGCCAGGCGCCGGGCGCTGGCCGAGGCGCAGAACGTGCCGGCCTATGTCGTCTTCCCGGACAGGACGCTGATCGAGATGGCCGAGCGCAAGCCCGCCACGCTGGACCAGATGGCCGGGATCACCGGGGTCGGCGCGCGGAAGCTGGAAAGCTACGGCGCGGCGTTTCTGGAGGTGATCACCGGCGCGGTCGAGGGGCTGCATCCGGCGCGGATGAAGCTGGCGGGGCGGCCGGAGGGGGCCGTGTTCGACCGGCTGGCAGAGATCCAGCTGTCGCTGTCGCGCGGCGAGGACGGGACGGGAAAGTATCTGACCTGCACTCATTCGACCCTGCGGGCCATCGTGGAGCGGCGGCCCTCGACGCTGGGTGAGCTGGCGGGGATCCAGGGGATGGGCGAGCAGAAGGTGGAACGGTTCGGCGAGGCCTTCCTGGCGGTCCTGCGCGCGGGATGAAGCGCCTGTCGGCGGCGGCAGTTTCGCCGAGGAGCGGCCGGGGCGTGTCGTCACCGTCTTGCGCGAGGGGGGCGGCGTAAGGGACGGGACTGCCGGGAGGGGCGGCTCGAAGCCTCCGGCGGGGATATCTGGGCAAAGATGAAAGCCTGGCAGCGGCGGCAGGACCGCGGGCCGTCGCGGACCCGCGGTCGTTGGCCGCGTGAGCGTGCTCAGGCGGCGCTTTCGGCGGGGGGTGCGACGGGCGGCCGGGCCTCGGGCGGGCAGTGTTCGCCGAGCGCGCCCTCGATGGCGGTCTTGCGGAGCGGCTTGGTGAGGTAGCGGTCGATGCCGGAGGCCAGGATCGCATCCGCGTCGCCTTCCATCGCATGGGCGGTCAGGGCGACGATCGGCACCGTCGCCCCCATCGCGCGGAGCGTGCGGGCGGCTTCCTTGCCGTCCATCTCGGGCATCGAGATGTCCATGAAGATCAGGTCGGGCTGGAAGTCCCGGAACATCTCGACCGCGATGCGGCCGTTGTCGGCAAAGCGCAGGTCGATGTCCATGTCGCGGACCATCTTTGCAAAGACAAGCTGGTTGGTCTTGTTGTCCTCGGCCGCAAGCACCCGCATCTGGCGCAGTGCGACCGGCACGACCGCAGCCGTCTCGGTCAGGTCCTTGGCCGCGGGGGCCGTCAGGGATTGCAGGTGGCGGTAGAGATCCGCGCGCAGGATCGGTTTCTGCAGGACCGCGGCGAAGTCATGCGCCAGATTGCCAAGGCCCGTGGGATTGGACGACAGCAGCATCACCGGCAGCCAGTGTCCCGCGACACGGATCTGGTCCAGAAGCTGGACCCCGTCCATTTCCGGCATGGCATGGTCGGTGAGGACCACGTCATAGCTGGCGTCGGCGGCCAGCCTTTCCAGCACTTCGGCACCCGAGCGGCAGAGCGTGACCTCGATCCCGCAGGGGGCAAGCTGGCGTTCCAGGATGGTGCGGTTGATGAACTGGTCATCCACGGCGATGACGCGCTTTACCGCGACGGGAACCTGCACGGGGGCGGACTCTTCGGCCACCGGCAGGGCGATGCGGAAGCCGAAGCTGGAGCCCTTGCCGAAATCGCTATCGACCCACACAGCACCCCCCATGTGCTCGATCAGCCGACGGGTGATCGCCAGGCCCAGGCCGGTGCCTTCGAACTTGCGGTTGCGTTCATCCTCGACCTGGTTGAATTCGCCGAAGATGTGGTCGAGGTATTCCGGGGCGATCCCGATCCCGGTATCCTCGACCGTGACATGCAGGGTCTGGGTGCCGTCTTCGGCGTCGATGCCGACGACGCGGGTCAGGACATGGCCCTTTTCGGTGAACTTCACCGCATTGCCGATCAGGTTGGTCAGCACCTGGCGCAAGCGGCCCGGATCGCCGATGAAGCGGGTCGGCAGGAACATGTCGAAGTCGATCATCAGGTCGATGCCCTTTTCCCGCGCGCGGGGCTGCAGCAGCATCGTCACCTCGTGGATCGTGCGTTCCAGGTCGAAGGGTTCGGGGCGCAGGGTCACACGCTCGGCCTCGATCTTCGAAAAATCCAGGATGTCGTTGATGATGACCAGAAGCGCCTCGCCCGAGGAGCGGATGGTTTCGGCAAACAGGCGCTGTTCTTCGCTGAGGGTGGTGTCGCACAGAAGTTCCGCCATGCCGACGACGCCGTTCATCGGGGTGCGGATTTCGTGGCTCATGTTGGCCAGGAAGGCGGATTTGGCGCGGTTCGCAGCCTCGGCGGCCTGGCGGGCGGCGTCGAGCTGGGCTTCGTGCTCCTTTTCCTGGGTGATGTCGACGCGCAGGCCGACCCGTCCGCCGTCGGGGGTGGCATGGTCATGGGCGCGAATCCAGCGACCGTCCGACAGCTGTTGCTCGAAGGTGCCGCTGCCGTCGCGGTGGCGCTTGAGCCGTTCGGCGATCCATTCATCCTCGCGCCCGACGGCATCGGCGTGCTGGCTGTTGGCCAGGCCGTAGCGCAGGATGTCCTCGAACCTGGCGCCGGGCTGCATGGCGGGGGCCGAGGACGGGTAGGTGTCGCGGTAGCGCTGGTTGCAGGTCAAGAGCCGTTCCTCCCGGTCGTAAAGGACAAAGCCATCGGGGATCGCCTCGATGGCGGCCCAGATGCGCATCTGTTCGGTGATGTCGATGGCAAGAGTGACGATGCCACCATCGTTGGCGCGGCGGTCCTGCAGCTTGATCCAGGTGCCGTTGCGCAGTTTCAGGGTGATGGGTTCGATCCGGTCTGCCTCGATCCGGTCGCGCATGCGCTGGACGAAGTCGTCAAGCGGCTCGTCTCCAAGGTCGAGGGCGTTGCGGGCGAAGATCACCACCAGATCGTCATAAGAGACGCCGGGGGCGACGGGCTGGCCGGCGAACCAGGCCAGGAAGGCATGGTTGGCGGTGGCCAGCTTGAGACCCTGGTCAAAGACGGCAAACCCGTCGCGGATGGTGTTGATCGCGTCCCAAAGCCGTCGTTCGGCCATGACGGCAGCGGTGTGGGCGCGGTCGAGGTCTTCCACGAAGCGGAGGTTCTGGTCTTTCAGCAGCTCGGCCTCGGACAGGGCGGATTTCACCACCTGGCGCTGTTCGACGATCTGCTCGGACAGCGCGCGGGCGTGGATCGACAGCTTTTCGTTGGCGGCGAACAGCTCGCGGCTTTTCTGCTCGAGCAGGCGTTCGGCCGCAAGCCTGGCGCGGCGTTCCTTCACAAGACGTTCCGAAAGGTCCATTCTGTCCTGATCCTGCACGGACGGCGGCGCCCGACATCCGGTTATCGCGATCACCCTCGCCGATCAAAATGAACCAAGCCTTAACGGCCACGGGGTTGTCGGCTTGCCTGCAAGGGCGGCGCCATGCGACAGTCCGGGCACTGGATACGGGAGACATTCTGATGCGCGGATTTCTGAAGGCTGCGGTGGCAGTTGCATTCATCGGCATGTCGGGGGTCGCGGCGGCTCAGGACCTGGTTCCCGAGCGGCGGGTCGTCGTCACCCAGGACCAGGACCTGCCGGGTGGCGACATCGCATCGGTCTTCGACACCACGATCGAGGCCTGCGAGCGGGCCTGCCTGACCAACGCGCGCTGCACGGGGTATGTGTTCAACACCAAGAACGGATCCTGCTTCGTGAAGAACAAACCCGGCGAGGGGGCGTTCTTTGCGGGGGCATACTCGGCCAGGGTGATCGAGGCGGATGCCGCAGTGCGGGCAGCGGCGGCCGAGCGGCGCAAGGAGCTGGCCTTCCTGCCGGACTGGGACATCCAGCCGGCGTTCGACCAGGCGCAGGGGCTGGGGCGGCAGCACACGACGGGGCCGTGGACGGCCGACGAGCATCTGGCGGCGGCCCTGGAGGCCGAGGCGCGGGGCGACTGGGCGGGGGCCGCCGCCTATACCGGCGCGGCGCTGAACCTGACGGACGACGCCGCGACCTGGGGCGAATTCGCCCGGCGGCAGCTGCAGGCGGGGATCGCGGACCAGAACCAGTCGGGCTATTTCTTCCAGCAGGCGATGCTGTCGTCCGTGAACGCCTACCTGCGCGCCGACTCTCCGGCCTTGCGGCACACGATCCTGGTCACGATGGCCGACGTGCTGGAGCGGAACGGCCGCGGGCGCGACACGGTTTCGGCGCTGCGGCTGGCGCAGTCCTTGCAGGACCGGGTGGATACGGCGGCGCTGCTGGATGCTGCGATCGGCAAGTATGGCTTCCGCATCGCCGAGACTCTGGTCCAGTCCGACCTTGCGCGCCCGCGCATCTGCGTGACGTTTTCCGAGGACCTGGTCGCCTCGGGTGTCGACTATGCGACTTTCGTGCAGCTGAAGGACCCCGGCCTGACGGTAGAGAACGGCGGCTGGCGGCAGCTCTGTGTGGCGGGGCTGGAGCATGGCAAGCGCTACAGCGTGACCTTCCGCGAGGGGCTTCCCGCGGCGGACGGGCAGGTGATGGCCAAGTCGGTCGAGATCACGCAATACGTCCGCGACCGCGCGCCGGGGGTCAGGTTCCCGGGCCGGGGCTATGTGCTGCCCAGGGCCGGCGATCCCGCTTTGCCGGTCCAGACGGTGAACACCGACCGGCTGGACCTGTCGCTGTACCGCGTCACCGACCGCAACCTGTTGCGCTCGGTGCAGGATTTCTATTTCGGCGCGCCGATCAACGTCTATTCCGAAGACTACTTCGCCGACAACGTGGGCGAGGCGCTGTGGACCGGCTCTGCGACCGTGACGCAAGAGGTCAACAGGGACGTCACCACCCGCCTGCCGATGGGCGAGGCGCTGAAAGGGCTTCCGGCGGGCATCTATGCGCTGAAGGCCGCGGTGCCGGGGCTGGACCCCTACACCATCCGCCGGCCTGGCAGTGGTTCGTGATCTCGGACCTCGGGATCACCACGATGACCGGGGTGGACGGGCTGCATGTCTTTGTCCGGTCGCTGGGGACGGCGGGGGCCAAGCCGGGCGTGACGGTGGAACTGCTGAACCGCGCCAACAGCGTGCTGGGCACGGCCACGACGGACGATCAGGGCTATGCGCGGTTCGACGCCGGGCTGACCCGTGGTCTGGGCGGCAGCGCGCCCGCGATGGTGGTGGTGAAGCAGGCCGATCAGGACATCGCCTTCCTGTCGCTGACCGATCCCGAGTTCGACCTCTCGGACCGGGGCGTCGAGGGGCGCGAGGCGGCTCCGCCGGTGGATGTGTTCGTCACGACCGACCGGGGGGCCTTTCGCGCCGGGGAGACGGTCTATGTGACGGCACTTGCGCGGGATGCCGAGCAGGCGGCGGTCGAGGGGCTGCCCCTCACGGCGGTCTGGAAACGGCCCGACGGCGTGGAATATGCGCGGGCCGTGGTGAACGATTGGGGCGGCGGCTACGTCTTCACCCAGGTCATCGCCGGGTCGGCCCCGCGGGGCGTCTGGCGGCTGGAGATGTTCGCCGACCTGGAAGCCCCGGCCCTGGCGTCCAGGACCTTTCTGGTCGAGGACTTCCTGCCGGAACGCATCGACTTTGACCTGAGGCTGGCCGATGCGCCGCTGCTGGTCGGTCAGGACTCGTCGGTCGATCTGACGCTGGCCGCGCGCTACCTGTTCGGCGCCCCCGGCGCTGGGCTGGCCATCGAGGGCGAGGTCCTCTTGCGCGCGGCCGAGGGGGTGGCGGCATATCCGGGCTATGCCTTCGGGCGGCATGACCAGCCGTTCAGCGCCCAGATGACCGCCCTCGACGGGGCCGAGACGGATCAGGCGGGTAACGCCGTCCTGCCGGTCTTCCTGCCGCAGATCACCGACCCGCATCGCCCGCTGGAAGCCCGCGTGACGATCCGCGTCGCCGAAGGCTCGGGCCGCCCGGTAGAGCGGCAGGTGACCAGGGCGGTGACCTCGGCGGACCCGATGATCGGGGTGAAGCCGCTGTTTGATGGCGTGGCACCGGAAGGCGGCGAGGCGCGGTTCCGGCTTCTGGCGGTTCAGGGCGAGACGCCGGTGGCTTTGCCGGTCAGATGGACCGTGTCCCGCGTGCAGTACGACTACCAGTGGTATCAAAGCTACGGCAACTGGAACTGGGAGCCGGTGGTCAGCCGCGAGGTGGTGGCCGAGGGCGAGGCGGTGCTGGGGGCTGCTCCGGTCGAGGTCGCGGCGGATGTCAGCTGGGGGACCTTCGAGGTTCTGGTGACCGCCGCCGATGGCGGCAAGGCCGCGACGTCGATGGAGTTCCATGCAGGCTGGTATGCGCCTGCCGATGCCTCGGCCACGCCCGATACGCTGGAACTGTCCTTGGACAAGCCCGCCTACAAGCCCGGCGACACCGCGACGCTGCGGATCGTGCCGCGCGCGGCGGGGACGGCGCTGGTGACGGTGCTGTCGAACCGGCTGGTGGCGATGCAGGCGGTGGAGGTGAGCGAGGGCGAGAACCTGATTTCCCTGCCGGTGACGGACGAATGGGGCGCGGGGGTCTATGTGACCGCATCCGTGCTGCGACCGATGGATGTGGCGGCCGGGCGCAACCCCGCCCGGGCGCTGGGGCTGACCCATGCCTCGATTGACCCGGGCGCGCGGGCGCTGAAGGCGACGGTCGAGATGGCGGCCGAGGCGGCTCCGCGTGGGCCGCTGGACGTGGCGGTCAAGGTGGATGGCGTGGCGGCGGGCGAGGCCGCTTATGTCACCATCGCGGCGGTGGACGTGGGCATCCTGAACCTGACCGGGTTCGAGGCCCCCGATCCGCAAGGCCACTACTTCGGCCAGCGGCGGCTGGGCGTCGGCATCCGCGACATCTATGGCCGTCTGATCGACGGGCTGAACGGGGCCACGGGCGAGGTCCGCTCTGGTGGTGACGCGGGCGCGCAGGCGCGGTTGCAGGCGCCACCCCCGACAGAGGAACTGGTGGCCTATTTCACCGGGCCGGTCGAAGTGGGCGCGGATGGCTATGCGCGGGCGACGTTCGATCTGCCCAGCTTCAACGGGACAGTGAAGGTGATGGCCGTGGCCTGGTCGAAAACCGGGGTCGGGCAAGCCAGCGCCGAGGTGCTGGTGCGCGATCCGGTCGTGGTCACGGCCAGCGTGCCGCGCTTCCTGTCGCCGGGGGATCAGTCGCGGTTGCTGCTGGAAGTGGTCCACGCAACGGGGCCATCGGGGCGGATGAGCCTTGATGTCGTCGGCAATGGTCTGACGCTGGGCGATGTGCCCTCGGGCTTTGACCTGGGCGACCAGGCCAAGGCGGTGGTCGAGGTGCCGGTGACGGCGGGGGCAGTCGGGGTGCAGACCATCGACATCAGCCTGACCACGCCGGACGGGAAGGTGCTGAAGAAGACCCTGACGGTCCCGGTGCAGGTGAACGACCCGGAGGTTGCGCGGATTTCGCGGCTGGAACTGGCCTCGGGTCAGACCTTCACCTTCGGCGGCGATGTCTTCGCCGGGCTGGTGCCGGGGTCGGGCAAGGCCACTC
>PNNE01000347.1 GCA_013824055.1 Rhodobacter sp.
TCTGCCGCGACGACCACGCCTCTGTGCCGGGCATTGTTGCCCTGTCGCGCCGGACAAAGCACGAACCCGCTGCTATGGCCTTGATCCTGCCCCGGTTATCGACCAGCTTCGCCCAGGATCGAAGCGAGACGCATTTCCAGATGGCCGACATTGACCTCAGCGTGATCATTCCCGCCCATGATGAAGAGGCATGGATCGCCCGCTGCCTTGCCGCACTTCTGGCGCAGGACGGTGACACGGGCACAGTCGAGATCCTGGTCGTCGCCAATGCCTGCCGGGACCGCACGGTCGCAATCGCCGAAAGCCACGCCCTGCGGGCCGCCACAAGGGGCTGGACGCTGCGGGTTCTCGACCTTGCGCAGGGCGGCAAGATCCTGGCGCTGAATGCCGGAGACCGGGCCGCACGGGGGCAGTCCCGGATCTACCTTGACGCCGACATCACCTGCGAGCCCCCGATGCTGGCCCAGCTTCGCGCCGCCCTTGCCACCGACGCCCCGCGCTATGCCACCGGGACCCTGGCCGTCGCCCCGGCTCGGTCCTGGGTGACACGCGCCTATGCCTCGGTCTGGCGCCGCCTGCCCTTTGTCCGGGGGGGGGCCGTGGGGGCCGGACTTTTCGCCGTGAACGCCGCCGGTCGTGCGCGCTGGGGGGACTTTCCACCCGTCATCTCGGACGACACCTTCGTCCGCCTCTCGTTCGCGCCCGCCGAACGGATCGAGGTCCCCGCCCGCTATCATTGGCCGATGGTCGAGGGGTTCGGGAACCTTGTCCGCGTGCGCCGCCGCCAGGACGCGGGCGTCGACGAACTGCGCCGCCTGCATCCCGCGCTCTTTGCCAACGAAGGCAAGGCCCCGCTGACCAAAGGCGATCTTGCGCGGCTCGCCCTGCGCGTCCCGCTGGGCTTTGTGGTCTATCTTGCGGTCCACCTGGCCGTGCGGATGCGCCCCCCCGCGGCGGACTGGACGCGCGGCCGATGACAGGGGACAGCATGACCGACGACCGCCCGATCGCCTATCTGACCGGCGACTACCCCAAGGTGTCGCACACCTTCATCCTGCGCGAGGTCCAGGCCGTCCGCGCGGCGGGGGTCCCCGTCCTCACCTGCTCGGTTCGCAAACCCGCAGCCGAAGCGTTCATGGGCGACGAAGAACGCGCGGCCCGGGCCGAAACCTTCTACGTCATCGAGGCGGCAAAGAACCCGCTTCGCCTGCTGGCCGCGCATGGCCGGGCCCTGCTGCGCAGCCCTGGCACCTGGGGCGCGACGCTGGCGCTGGCGATCCGGATGCGCTCGCCGGGGCTGAAGGCACTGCTCTGGCAGCTGTTCTACTTCGTGGAAGCCGGAGTCCTGGCCGACCACCTGGCGCGCAACCGGGTCCGCCACCTGCACAACCACTTCGCCAATTCCAGCTGCTCGGTCGCGGTTCTGGCGGCGAAACTGGCGGGCATCCCCTTCAGCTTCACCGAACATGGCCCCGCGATCTTCTTCGAGGTCGACCGCTGGTCGCTGCCGGAAAAGATCGCACGCGCCAGCTTCGTCGTGGCGATCACGCATTTCTGCCGCGCGCAGCTGATGCTCTTTTCCAGCCCCGCCGACTGGTCGAAGATCGCCATCGTCCATTGTGGAGTTGCCCCCGCGGCCTACCGGCGCGAGCCGGGCGGCAATGGCAAGCGGGTGGCCTTCGTCGGGCGGCTGGACCCGGTCAAGGGCGCGCTGCTGCTGATCGAGGCGATGGCCGAGGTGCTGAAAGCCCACCCCGATGCGACCCTCACCCTTGCGGGCGACGGTCCTGCCCGCGCGGGGGCAGAGGCGCGGGCCAAGGCGCTTGGCATCGACGGCTCGGTCCGGTTCGCGGGCTTCATGACCCAGGGCCAGGTGGCCGACCTCCTCGCCCGATCCGACATGCTGGTCCTGCCCTCCTTCGCCGAAGGTCTGCCGGTGGTCTACATGGAGGCGCTGGCCTCGCGCATCCCCGTCGTCGCCAGCCGCGTGGCCGGGGTGCAGGAGCTGGTCGAGGACGGAGTGACCGGCTACGCCGTCCCGCCGGGCGACCTGCCGACGCTGGTCGACCGGATCATCCGGCTGATGGACAACCCGAACGCCGCCCGCGACATGGGCCTCGCCGGGCGCAGTGTTGTCGAACAACAGTTCGACATCGCCCGGGAAGGCGCCTGGCTGGCACGGCTCTTCCGCCAGGGCGGGCCGCAGGGTCGGCTGCGGCCCTAGGCACCGCGCCGGCGGAGTGCAGCCTTGCTGTCGCCGGATCTCGCGACGAGAAGACGAAGTCGCACGAGGAGCAGTCGCTACTTGTATTCGATCAGCCTGGCCCGTCGCCGCCGCAGGCGGTTCAGGTGGAATTCCAGCACCCCCTGCACCTCGGGAAACTTGCCCAGCACCAGAAAGGCCGCGCGTTCCCAGCCCAATCGACGCGACAACCGCAGGATCTGCACCGGATAGGCCAGCAGCAGCAGCCCCGCCCAGGGCGTCACGACCAGTCCCAAGAAAGCGACCAGCGGCAAGATCGCGCCCCAAAGCACCGCCCGCCGGGTTTCTGTCACCCAGTGCCGTTCGGGTGCCGCACCATGCAGTGCCGCGCCTTCCGCAAAGGCATGGCCGCTGCGCCGCGTGCGCCTCCACCACTGGCCGATCCGCGTCATCGCCGCATCATGCAGGGTCATTTCCCGGTCGATCCGCCAGACCTCCCAGCCCGCCTGGCGCAACCTGACGCAAAGCTCGGGTTCTTCGCCCGCGATCAGGCCCGGATCATAGCCGCCTACCTCGGCCACCGCTGCCACGCGCATCAGCGCATCGCCGCCACAGGCCTTGGCTTGCCCCGGCGGAGTATCCCATTCGGCATCGCAAAGCCGGTTCCAGACCGAAGCCTCGGGATGGATCTCGCGCCGCCGCCCGCAGACGACGGCAACCGACGGGCGCGTTGCAAGAAAGGTCTCGGCCGTCTCCAGCCAGCCCGGCTGAATCCGGCAATCCCCATCGACGAACTGCACGAATTCGGGCGCACCCAGGGCGCGCAGGCGGGCAAGGCCTGCGTTGCGGGCGCGCGCGGCGGTGAAGGGCCGGGTCATGTCCAGCGCCACCACCTCGGCCCCGGCCGCGCGTGCCGCATCGACGCTGCCGTCGGTCGAGCCGGAATCGACATAGACCAGCGGTCGCACCCAGGCCGGAAACGAGGCCAGGCAAGCCACGAGTCGCGCCCCTTCGTTGCGGCCGATGATCACGGCCCCCATACGGCCAGGCGTCGGGTCGGGGTCGGTCACGGGCGGCATGCGGCATCCGGGTCGGTCATGGCGGCACCTTGGCGGAAATCCTGCAACCTTCCAAGGCAATTGGACCGAAAATTGCCCCGGATTTGCGCCTTCGCCCGAGATGGCCTTTTCCTTCGCGCGCCAGACCGGATAGAACGGGCCAATCCAAGCGCTGCCGAACGGGCCCGGATGCCGAACGCCTTTGCCTATCTGGTTCTTCTCAGCTTTCCGCTGCTCGCGGTGGTGCTGTTCCGGGTGCTGCCATTGCAGCGCGCCCTGATCTGGACATTGATCTCGGGGCATCTGCTGCTGCCGTCGTCGATGCACATCAAGATCCCGATGGTGCCGCTGATCGACCGGTCGCTGGTGCCGGCCCTCTCGGCTTTGATCCTTTGCGCGCTGCTGGCGCCCAGACGCCCGTCTGTCTCGGATCGGGACACCCGGTTCGGGCGGTCGGTGTTCATCGTTCTGCTGTCGATGGTTCTGCTGACGCCGTTCCTGACCGTGCTGCAGAACACCGAGCCGATGATCAATGGCCGCCTCTTCCTTCCGGGCCTCCGGCTGTACGATGCGTTCAGCATGATCTCGACGATCGTGGCGACAATGATCCCGCTCTGGCTGGGCCTGCGTTACCTCAACACGCATGAGGGTCACCGCGCCCTGCTGGAAGCCTTCGTGATCTCTGCCGTGGTCTATACCTTCCCCGCGCTGATCGAGATTCGGATCAGCCCGCAGTTGCACAACTGGATCTACGGCTTTTTCCCGCACGATTTCATCCAGCATATCCGCGACGGCGGCTTCCGCCCGGTGGTCCTGCTGAATCACGGGCTGATGGTCGGCATCTACTTCTGCATTGGCGTCATCTCGGCGGGGGTCCTGTACCGCGAGGCCCGGCGCGAGGGCCGGCCGTCCTGGAAATGGCTGGTCGCGATGCTCTGGCTGGCCGGAGTGCTGTTCCTGTCCAAGTCGCTCGGGGCGCTGATCCTGGCCGTCATCTTCGGCACGGCCGTGCTGTTCTTCAGCCGGCGGCTGCAGATCATGCTGGCCGTGGTCGTGGCTGTCATCGTGATGTTCTACCCGATGATGCGCGGCGCCGGCTGGGTTCCGGTGGAAACGGTCTACAACTTCGCCCTGTCGATCAGCGAGGATCGCGCCGCCTCGCTGCGGTTCCGGCTGGACAACGAGGACGCGCTGCTTGAACACGCCAACGACAAGCCGCTGGCGGGCTGGGGCAGCTGGGGTCGCAACCAGCTTTACGACCCCGCGACCGGTCGGATGATCAGCACCACCGACGGGATCTGGATCATCATCATCGGAATGTTCGGCTGGATCGGCTACATCGGCCGCTTCGGCCTGCTGACCGCCCCAATCCTGTTCTACGCGATGCGCCAGCGGCAGTTCGGGCCCTCGCTCATCACGCCGGGCCTGATGATGGTTCTGGCGGCGAACCTGATCGACCTTTTGCCGAACGCCGGCCTGGTGAACTATGTCTGGCTGATGGCCGGGGCAGTCGCGGGCTATGTGCTCTGGCGCGATCCGCAGGACAGCGGCGCGCTTGCCGACCCGGCGGCCAGCGGGGCCAATCTGCGTGCATCCTGGCTGATGGCCGAGCAAGCTGCCCCACGCTTGCGCCAGAAACGGTCAGAGCTGCGGGGAACCGCTCGATGAGCCTAACCCCTGCCGCCCGACCGTTTCGGATCGGGCTTCTGACCCCGGCCTGGCCCGGCACGGCCACAGCCAACGGCATCGCCTCGGCCACGGCGCATCTCGCCCAGGGCCTTGAGGCCATCGGGCACGAGGTCACGATCCTGACCGGGATGATCGACGGGGCGCACCGGCATCCGCGGCTGGTGCAACTTGCGCCCCTGCCCTTCAGCCTGACCGAGCGGCTGGTTGGCCGCTTCTTCCCCGACCGTGGCCTGCGCGGGGTGAACATCCGCAAGCTGATCATGGGCGCGCAGCAGGCGATCAGGGACCACGGCATCGAGGTCCTGCTGATGGAGGAATCCTACGGCTGGGCCGGAGCGGTCAGCGCGGCGGTGTCGATCCCGGTGGTCGCGACGCTGCACGGGCCGCAATGGCTGCACCGGGTCACGCCCGCGCCGCCGCGGCGCGGACCGGAAGCCCGCCGCGAAAACTGGGAGCGCGCCGGACTGCAACGCGTCGACGCGATCATCTCGCCCTCGCGCGATGTGCTGGACCGGACACGGTTGGAGTGGGGCCTGCCAGAGGTTCCGACCACTGTGATCGGCAATGCGGTGGCCCTGCCCAGCCTGGACCGGCCTGCGGCGCAGTCTGCCGAACCCCGGCTGCTGTTCATCGGGCGCTTCGATCGGATCAAGGGCGCCGACGTGCTGCTGGACGCCTTTGCCCGCGTCGCGGCCCTTCGCCCAGAGGTCCGCCTGACCTTCGCCGGCCCCGATGTCGGCATCCCGCAGCCCGACGGGTCCCGGCTGCATCTGTCCCAGGCGCTTGCGCGCCTGCCTGCCGCGGCCCGCGACCGGATCGAGGTCCTTGGGCACCGCACCCGCGACGAGATCGCCGAACTTCGGCGGCATCACCCGATCACGCTGATCGCCTCGCGCTACGAGACCTTCGGCGTCGCCCTGATCGAGGCGTTGGCGGCGGGGTCCGCCGTGGTCGCCACCCGGGCCGGGGGCTGCGCCGAGATCCTGCGTGATGGTGACACGGGCCTTCTGGTGCCGTCCGAAGACGCCGCCGCGATGGCAGAGGCCTGCCTGCGCCTCTTGGCGGACCCCGCGCTTGCCTTGCGCCTGGGCCGGGCAGCGCGGGCCGACGTCGAGGCGCGCTTCACGCCCGATGTGATCGCGCGCGAGGTCGCAAGCTTCCTCGCGCGGGTCTGCCGAAGCTAGGGCTCAGATCCCCAGCTTGCGCAGCCGTCCGTCCAGGCGGCGCCAGATGAAGGGCGGCAGCACGTTGTGCAGGAAGCGGTGCCGTGCCTCCAGCCGGTCCTTCTTGTCCTTGGTGCCGGGGCGCGGCCTGAACAGGGTGGTGTGCGATTCGCGCGACGAATCCCAGGTCGCGGTGTAGTAATACAGCGCGATCGACATCCGCGGCTCGCCGTTCGGGTGGTTCACCGGCTCGGGGTTGCCGTGCCAGGTGTTCGACCCGGTGTTGAAGCAGCACATCCGGTTGAACAGCGGGACGAAGCCTGCGACCTTGGCGGTCATATCGTCATTCCAGACCTCGAACGACCCGCCGTATTCCTCTTTCCAGTCCTTGTTCAGGTAGATCAGGACGTTCATCCGGCGTTCCAGGTTCAGCTTGCCGTGGTGGTTGAAGTCGGCATGGATATCCAGGTGCCCGCCGTTCGACACCACATGAATTCCGCCACCGGCGAAATAAGGGTCCGGGATCAGCCCGTCGATTCCGGTCAGCTCCTCCAGGAAAGCCAGGAAGGACTTGGAGTTCAGCGAATGGAACAACGCGCGGGTATAAGGCCCCAGGCGTTCGGGCATGTAGGCCGCCTTCAGCTTTTCCTGCGGGCGGTTGAAGAAGCTTTCGGCTGCAGGCAGGGTGCGCAGCTCTTCGCGCACCCGGTCCAGGATCTCGGGCGGCATGAAGTTGTCGAAGCAGCCATAGGGATAGGGGGTCCGGCTGCGATACTCGGCAGCAGCCGCCTTGCCGAACTCGCGCGCCTCATCGGCCGAGATCAACAGGGTTTCAGGGTCGATGGCCAGGGAATTGACGGACATGATAACCTCTCAGTCTAGTCTGACACGGGCCGGAAGGCAGCCCGGATGCGGATCAAAGGTGGAACGTTCAAACTCCGGCACGGGCTTCCTCCACCCCGCCGGAAACCATCCGCCGGAACACCTCGTTTCCGGCAAGAAGCTCGTCATAGCTGCCTTGGGCCAGAAGCCGACCGCGTTCCATCAGGAAGATCGTGTCGCAGCTCTTCACCGTGCTCAGCCGGTGCGCGATCAGGATGATCGTCTTGTCGGCGCGGATGTTCTGCACCGCCTCCATCACCACGCGCTCGGTGATGTTGTCCAGCGCCGAGGTCGCCTCATCCATGATCAGCAGCGCCGGGTCCCGGTACAGCGCCCGCGCGATGCCGATGCGCTGGCGCTGGCCGCCGGACAGGCGCACGCCACGCTCGCCCACCAGGGTCTGGTAGCCCTGCGGCAGGTCGGACATGACGAAATCATGCAGCGCCGCCGTGCGCGCCGCCCGCTCGACGCCCGCCATGTCGATCTGGTCCTTCGGAACGCCGAAGGCGATGTTGGCGGCAATGCTGTCGTCCGTCAGGAAGATCGCCTGCGGCACATAGCCCAGGGTCTTCTGCCAGGCGCGCCGGTTCTCGTCGGTGATCGGCACCCCGTCCACCCGGATCTCCCCCTCGTCGGGGGTCAGCAGGCCCAGGATGAGATCGACCAGCGTCGTCTTGCCCGCCCCGGTTCCGCCGACGATCCCGACCGTGGTGCGCGCACCGATCGACAGGTCCACCCCCCGCAGCGTCGGCCGTTCGGCAGTGGCATAGGCGAAACTGATCTTCGACAGCTCCAGCGACCGCTCCAGCGGCATCGGCTTTGGCGTTGGCGCCTCCTGGATCGGCCGCGGCGGCGTCGCCGCGATGTCCTGCACGATCGTGTCCAGGATCGCGGTCGCCCCGCGGATCGACACCAGCGCATGGTAGATCTGCTGCAAGGCCGGCAGAAGCCGCATGGTCGAGAAGGCGATGACCCCCAGAGTCGGGACGATGGCCGTGATGTTGCCCTCGTTGCGGAACAAGAGCAGCAGGATCAGCCCCAGCAGGGTACCGAAGGTGATCGCCTCCAGGATGAAGCGTGGCAGTTCCGCCATCACGCCCATCGTGGCGCCGGAATGCGCGGCCTTGTAGGCGGCGGTCGCGTAGCTGCTGACATAGGTCGCCTCAAGGCCCATCACCTTGACGTCCTTGATGCCGCCGGTCGCCTCTTGCGCGACGACGAACCGGTCCTCGAAGGCGTTCATCATGTCCGCGCCCAGGCTGTGCAGCCGACCCCGGAAGCGCAGGTAGATCAGCCCGTAGCCCAGTCCAAGCACCAGGGCCGAGACCACCGTGACCATGGGGTCGACCAGCATCAGGAAGCAGGATCGCCAGAACCAGCAGGCCATTGGCCACCAGGCGCAGGCAGGGCTGGATCACCCGGGCCACCAGGCCGTCAACCTCGTTCAGGACGTTCTTGCCCAGCTCGGCGCTGTTGCGGTCCAGAAACCAGGGATAGGGCTGGCTGAGATAGGCCGACAACAGACGCGTCGACACCGTATAGCCGCGCATGGTCGAAAAGCGAATCAGCGCGTAGGTCCCAAACGCCTTGACCGCCAGTCCGGCCATGACCACGACCAGGACGGCAACGGCAAGCCAGACCTGAAACGAGAAGGTGCTGTCGAACCCGACCCAATCGTAGACAGCCGCCATTCGGGCGTTGGTCTGCACCATTTCCGGCGCAGACAGGACATTCAGCAGCATCATGACCGCCGAGATGCCCAGAATCTCGGCGACTGCAACCATGACCATCAGCGCCGTGAGCAGCCAGAATCGCCTGCGCTCTACCTGGTCGAACAATGCGAAAAGCTTGCGATATGTCGCGATCAATGAACTTCACCCCAGTTTCCGGGCCCACCTTGCTGTCCCGGAATGACAAAAGAAAGGCATTCCTCGGCAACTTCCGGATTTGCCTGCCGTGACAGTGCCTTGGCCTTGCGACACGTCGCCGCGCCTGCCTGTCGGCCCCCGGTCCACCCGGCAACGCCTGGCGAAAGACTGCGGGCCGGCGGGTCGGCCAAAGGCCAATTTCCCCGCAATGCCAATAGCTTGACCCACCCCCCTTTCGCAAGACCCGCGCGCTTCAACCTGAAGCCGAACCTCGTCGCCACCCGCTCGCGCGATGCAAGCGCCCCCCGACACGGCCCGCACTGCCTTGACGCGCGCCGGATCCAGGCTTTCGAAGCAACGCAGATTTTCCAACTCAAGGACATAATCTTGCCACGACGCACCAACACCCTGACCACAAGAGCCGCACAAGGGATGCGTGAGATGATTGCAGGACTGGTCTTGGTTTCCGCAGTGGTTGGAATGGGCGCAGTCGCGGTGACGCTGGCCTTGTCTCTGCCGATCTGGGCCGTTGTGATCAGCTACCCGGTCGTGTGCAGTCTTACACTTCTGACGACCGCCGCCGTGTGGAGCATCCGGTCCCGACAGTCCGCTGGTCAGCCGATCCTGCGCACGCAGGCCTGATCTGCCCTGCCGTGGTGCCCGCGTCACATCGGAACCCGACTTGGCGGAAATGATCTCAAAGGCCGACAGGACATCGGCCAAGTTCTGCCAAACGCAGCCGGAATGACCTTTCGTCAAATCTTCAGTCACGCTTAATTTCTCGACGATATGCCCCAATACGCCTAGGTTGTAGAACCAGGGAGGGTTATATACGATGCCTCTCCAAGCAGGGAGACGTGGATGGCACTGGGCCTGGTATTGATCGCTATGTTTGGCGCTGCCAGTGTTTCGGTGGTCCTGTATCTTTACGGTTTTCCGATCTGGGCCGTGCTTCTTGCCTATCCTGCGACCGGAACGATGATCCTGCTGCCAGGGGTCGCACTTTTTGCCTGGATCAGGAACGGACCACGCAACAGTCCGGCGCCGCAGCCGCTTACTTCCCGGTCGCCCGCAGCACCACACCCACGGTCGCCAGCAGGATCTTCAAATCCTTGAAGAAGGTCAGGTTGCGTTCGTACTCGGCGTCGAATTCGGCGCGTTGGGCGAAGGTGGACTGATTGCGCTCCGAGATCTGCCAGGTGCCGGTCAGGCCGGGCCGCAGGGCGTAATAGGCGTTGCCGGGGTACAGTTCCTGCTGAACCACCATCATCGGGCGCGGGCCGACCAGGCTCATGTCGCCGATCAGCACGTTCCACAGCTGCGGCAGTTCATCAAGCGAGCTTTTGCGCAGGAACTGGCCGAATTCGGTGATCCGGGGGTCGCGCGAGAGTTTCTGGAAGGCGTCCCATTCCTGGCGCGCGGCATCGTCGCTTTGCAGGTGGGCGCGCAGCCGGGCGTCCGCATCGGGAACCATGGTGCGCAGTTTCCACAGCTTGAAGATCCGGCCATCCTTGCCGACGCGATCCTGGCAGAAGAACGGCGCATGGCCAGTGACCTTCAGCACAAGCGCAAGCGTCAGCACCACCGGCACCACGAACGGAGCGACCATGATGACCAGGGCCAGATCCATCCAGCGCTTCAGCACGCGGCGATAGAGCGGCTCCTTGCGAACCCGCACCCAACCCTGACCGACAGAGATCGAAGGCCGCTCGAAATTGGGCTCGTCTAGTTCAGAACGAACATCCATCTGCAACGCCTCCGAAAGGGTATAATCGCTGCGCGAAATCCTGCCAGACCGGCCCTATACTGCCGACCCGATCTCAACCTGACACTCACAACGACGTCTGCTTCACAACTTGCTTCTACCACCCCGGTTCCCCTGCCGCAACGTCGCCTTAAGTGACGAAACGCACAGAAAGTGGTTACTTCTCATTGGGTTACACGCTATGGTTGTATTCCCGGCCCGGCGGAGCGACCCCTGGAAACGGGCCCCCGAAACCCGAGTCCAGAGCATTTCGGCAACAAGGCGAAGTTTCGCCACAGCATTGCCATGTTTTTCCACGGGTTTTGCCCACCCGGCCTGATCGCCGCTGCCGCAGCGCAGCATGCGACCGCGTCGAAGGCGGATCTGCACACTCGTTCTAAGCACGAAATTATGCGGAATCTCGAAACGGTGAATTTTTTGTTAAGGCCGTTCGTTAACCACCCGAGCCGCTCAAACCGAAGGCTGCCGCTGCAGTCGAAGCCTCCGCAGGCCGGCTTCGCGATTCGTGACTGCCGCAATCAGGTGGGTCCTGCGGGCCTTCGGCGCTGCCATGCGATGGCAAGGACCAGCAGCGGGCCGGGCAGTTCCAGCAGCCAGTTCACCTTGACCCCAAGCGCGACGCTGCCGATCAGGCCGTCCATGTGGTGAAAGCTGGCGGCGCGGATCAGGACGAAGCCGCAGACAAAGGTCAGACCGGCCAGCGCCAGCCAGATCCGGCCCAGAATCGGGCGCAGATGCAGGGCAAGCAGACCCAGGCAGGCAATGCCTCCCCCGACAACCAGCCAGATGAAGGCGCGCTGGATGCCGCGACGCTCGCCATACCAGCCGGCCAGCGAGGCATGGCAGCGCGCCACCATTGTCAGCAGAGATTGCAGGTCCAGCTGCTTGTTGACCGCCAGGAACAACAGGATCGCCGCGGTGATCCACCAGAAGCGCCGCTCAAGCGCCTCGTTGCCCTCGCTCGGGCAGGCACGGGCGGCACAGGCCGACGCGATCCCTGCGGCAAGATAGACCAGCACGGTTAACCAGCCGACCGGATGATTGTCGCCAAGTCCCGGGCTCCACCGGGTGAGGGCGCAGGTCAGCACCGTCTGAAGCAGCTCCACCTAGCTTGCCTTGCGCCCGTTCAGCCAGGCCAGAAACCGGCGCACGAACCTGCGCTTGCGGCTTTCCCAGGCCCGGCGGTTCTTCTCGAAATCGGCGGGCAAGGCGATGGGCTGGATCTCGGCTTCCCGCGCGCCCTCACCTTGCCTGGCGCCCTTTGCATGCCACGGAAAGAACTGCTCGGTCTTGGGCCAGACATAGTCGTCGAACCAGGTCCAGGTCCTGGTGCGCTTGTAGACCTGTGCAATCTCGTCGGCCAGAACCGGATCGATCGGCAGGGCCTCGGTCGGACGGCCCAGGAAGCGCAGGTTGCGCCGCATCAGCGCCTCGGACTTCGGGGCGTAGTAGCCGGGCACCCAGAGCTGAAAGCCCATCTCGTCCACCAGGCTGGCCACCACGCGGAAGACCTGGATGTGGTCCTCGTGCCCGTATTCGCCCCAGGGGCCGTGGGCGATGACATTCCTGACCCCGGCCAGCCGCCCGCGCAGCAGGTCCCGCAGCTCGCCGAACTGCCGCCGGTAGCGGTCCGGATCGAAGCTGTCCAGCAGCCGCAGCGCCCGGTGGGGGTAGACGCCATACTCCGTCTCGCGCGGGGTCGGCCACGAGGCGCTGTCGAAGACCCCGGATTCCACCATCTGCAGCCAGTCCAGCGTCGGCAACGGAAACGCCGCCATTGCCGCGTTGCGCCCTTCGGTCAGGTCCGGCGCACAGGGCAGCTCGCCATAGACCACCACGATCCTTTCGGCCGCCCGCAGCGCCGAGCCCGCCCAAAGCACCTCGTCATCGGGATGCGCCATCACGATGGCCAGCCGGTCGAAGATCGCGGGCGCGGTCATCGTGCCGGCCCCTTCTCGTCGCCCCGGGCATAGATGTCCTCGTAGCGGATGATGTCGTCCTCGCCCAGATAGGCGCCGGTCTGCACCTCGATCATCACGACCGGCACCTTGCCGGGGTTCGCCAGCCGGTGGATCGCGCCCAAGGGCACATAGACCGACTGGTTCTCGGCCAGCAGCTTCACCTCGTCGCCCACCGTGACCTGAGCCGTCCCGGAGACCACGATCCAGTGCTCGGCCCGGTGGATGTGGCTTTGCAGGCTCAGGGCCGCGCCGGGCTTGACCACGATGCGCTTGACCTGGAACCGGTCGGCCAGCGCCAGCGTCTCGAACCAGCCCCAGGGCCGGTGGTCACGCGGAAAGACCTCGGCCTGGCGCACCGCCTTGGCCTTCATCTCGGCCACCGCCAGCTTCACATCCTGCGCCCGGCTCCGGTCGGCGACCAGCACCGCGTCCGGCATCGCCACCACGACCAGGTCCTTCAGGCCGATGCCGACGACATGCTGCCCCTCGACCTCGGACCGCAGCAGCGTCCCTTCGCAGTCGATCGCCGTCACCGCGCCCTGCCGGACCGTCCCGCTGCCATTCTCGCGCCAGACCGCGCTCCAGTCGCCCAGGTCCGACCAGGCCGCCCCGAATGGCACGACCTCGATGTTCGCGGCCTTCTCCATCACCGCAAAATCGACCGAGATCTCCCGCGCGCCTGCCCAGGGCCCCTCGGCCAGCCGCAGGAAGTCCAGGTCCCGGCGCGCGCCCTGCACCGCGTCCCGCACCGGCCCGACCAGGTCCGCCGCATGCGTCTCGAAGGCCGCGATCAGAACCGAGGCCGAGGCCAGGAAGATCCCCGCATTCCACAGATAGCGCCCCTCGGCCAGCATCGCCTCGGCCCGCTCCAGGACCGGCTTCTCGACGAAACGCGCCACCTTCTGCGCTTCGCCCTCGACCACCGCTCCGGCAACCTCGATCCAGCCATAGCCGGTCTCGGGCCGGTCGGGGCGGATGCCAAAGGTCACGATCTGCCCCGCCGCCGCCCGCGGCAGCCCCGCTGCCACCGCCGCCCGGAACGCCGCCACGTCCGGGATGGAATGATCGGTCGGCATCACCAGCAGCAACGCCTCGGGGTCCGCTGCCGCCAGATGCAGCGCCGCCGCCAGAAGCGCCGGCCCGGTATTGCGCGCCGAGGGCTCGATCAGGATCGCGCCGGGCTTGATCCCGGCCACCGCCAGTTGCTCGGCGACGATGAAGCGGAAGTCCGAGTTGGTGATCACCAGCGGGCTGGCCACGCCGACGGCACCCCGCATCCGCTCGGCCGCGGCCTGGAACAGCGTCTCAGGCCCGGCCAGCGGCACGAACTGCTTGGGAAAGCTCTTGCGCGACACGGGCCACAGCCGGGTCCCCGACCCGCCACACAACAGAACCGGAACAATATCAGGCATGACCTGCGCAAACTCCAACTATGGCATCAGCAATGTCTTGGCGAAAGTCTGGGCCAGATCAAGCCCGGATTCTGGCACGGGAATCTGGCACAGGGAGTCTGGCACAGGGATTCTGGTACAGGGCATAATCATTTGCCATCCGATTGCAACCGCCACCGCGCCAGGCCAATCTGCGCCCGCGCTGCATCACCCCCGGGCGGCATGCCCCGAACCGCCTTCCCCTCGCCCGCCCGGCGCCCTATAACGCCCGCGTCACCAAGGGGATGCCCATGCGCCAGGCCACCGTCACCCGCAAGACCGCCGAGACCGAGATTTCCGTCACCGTCAATCTGGACGGCACCGGAACCCACGACTGCCAGACCGGCGTCGGCTTCTTTGACCACATGCTCGACCAGCTGGCCCGGCACAGCCTGATCGACCTGACCATCCGCGCGACTGGCGACCTGCACATCGACGACCACCACACGGTCGAAGACACCGGCATCGCCCTTGGCCAGGCCCTTGCCAGGGCGCTTGGCGACAAGCGCGGCATCCGCCGCTACGGCCATTTCCGGCTCGCGATGGACGACGCCCAGATCGCCACCGCACTGGACCTCTCCGCGCGGCCTTACCTGATCTGGACCGTCGATTTCCCGACCCCCAGGATCGGCACCTTCGACACCGAGCTGGTGCGCGAATTCTTCCAGGCCCTGGCCACCCACGGCGGGATCACCCTGCATGTGGACCGGCTGCACGGCTTCAACAGCCACCACATCGCCGAGGCGGCGTTCAAATCCGTCGCCCGCGCGCTGCGCGAAGCCGTGGAACAAGACCCCCGCCTTGGCAATGCGCTCCCCTCCACCAAGGGCGCGCTCTAGCCTTTCATACTGGCCCAAATATCCCCGCCGGAGGCTCCGACGCTTCCGCCCGCGCACCGGATAAACAGATGCTCACCGTCCTCGTCGACTACGATTCCGGCAACCTGCACTCCGCCGAGAAAGCCTTTCAGCGCATGGCCACCGAAGTGGGCGGCGGCAGCATCCTCGTGACCTCCCGCCCCGAGGACGTGGCCCGCGCCGACCGGATCGTGCTGCCCGGCGACGGCGCCTTCCCGGCCTGCCGCGCGGCTCTCGGACAATACGGCGGGCTGTTCGAGGCCATCGAAGAGGCCGTCATCCGCCGCGCACGCCCCTTCCTCGGCATCTGCGTCGGCATGCAGATGCTTGCCTCGCGCGGCCACGAATACCGCCTGACCGAAGGCTTCGGCTGGATCGCCGGCGACGTGGTGAAGATCGAGCCTGCCGACAAGGCCCTCAAGGTCCCGCACATGGGCTGGAACGACCTTGTCATCGAAGACCATGCGACCGGGCAACACCCCGTCCTCGCCGGCATCCAGACCGGCGACCACGCCTATTTCGTCCACTCCTACCACTTCCGCGTCGCCGATCCGGCCCACCGCCTGGCGTTCTGCGACTACGGCGGCCCGATCACCGCCATCGTGGGGCGCGACAACATCCTCGGCACCCAGTTTCACCCCGAAAAGTCCCAGGCCGCGGGCCTGCGCCTGATCGGGAATTTCCTGCGCTGGACGCCGTGACCATAGCTGACCACCTGGCCGACATCGCCGCCGAAATGGCCGCGCGCACCGACCGAGGCCAGGTCGCCGACTACATCCCCGAACTGGCCGCCGTCGACCCCGGCCAGTTCGGCATCTCCGTCTGCCTTGCCGACGGCACGCAGCAGTCCGCCGGGGACAGTGCTGTGCCCTTCTCGATCCAGTCCGTCTCCAAGGTCTTCGGCCTGTCCATCGCGCTTGGCCGGCTTGGCGACCAGCTCTGGTCCCGGGTGCGGCGCGAGCCCTCGGGTCTGGCCTTCAACTCGATCCTGCAGCTGGAAAGCGAACAGGGCATCCCGAGGAACCCCTTCATCAACGCCGGCGCCATCGTCACCACCGACGCCGCGCTGGGACATCGCCCGCCCAGGGAATTCCTCGCCGAGCTTCTCACCTTCGTTCGCACCGCCGCGGGTGACGAGGACATCCACATCGACCGCGCCGTCGCCCGCTCGGAAACCGAGACCGGCCACCGCAACTTTGCGCTGGCACATTTCCTGAAATCGCAAGGCAACCTGACGAACCCGCCCGACCTTGTCCTTGGTGCCTATTTCCACCAATGCGCCATCGCGATGACCGTGGATCAACTCGCCCGCTCCGGCCGCTTTCTGGCGGGTTTCCAGCGCCTGATCGCGCCCGAGCGCGTGCGCCGGATCAACGCCCTGATGCTGACCTGCGGCCACTACGACGGCTCGGGAGAATTCGCCTTCCGCGTCGGCCTGCCCGGCAAGTCCGGCGTCGGTGGCGGCATCCTCGCAATCGCCCCCGGCCGAGCCTCCATCGCCGTCTGGTGCCCCGGCCTCAACGCGCAAGGCAACTCCCAGCTTGGCACCGAGGCGCTGGAGATGCTGGCCCGCCGCACCGGCTGGTCGATCTTCGGCTAGACCGCCCAAAGCCTCGGCTCGGCGAACTCGACCGAATTCCCGGCAGGATCGCGGACATACAGGGACCGCGCCCCGTTCGGCCAGTCGAACTCTGCCTCCACCGCGACCCCCGCCGCAAGGAACCGCTGCCGCCAGCCCTCGATTTCTTCCCGGCTGGCCGCAAAGCAGACATGCCCCGCCCCCCGCGCGCCATGCACGGGCACCGGCATCGCAGGATTGCCCGAGGGGACCTCGGTCGCGGCGGGATCGAAGACCAGCAGCACGCCCGCCCCCACCCGGAAGAACACATGCCGCCCCTCGACCCTGGCAATCACATCCAGCCGAAGAAGGCCGACGTAGAACGCCTCCATCGCCACCAGGTCAGAGCCATAGAGCGCCGTCTCAAGGATCGCCGAAGGTGCCATGCCGCACTCCCATCTCGGGACCAGCATAACGCCGTGCGGCCCGCACCCGTTCCATTGCCGCAAGCCCGCCAAGGATCAGCCCCTGGCCGAATCCCGCACCAAAGGCGCCCCGAAACCTGCCTACTTCACCCGCTTCCAGGTCCCGCCATCGCGGCAGATGCCCAGAATGCAGCCGCGCACCGAGAGGCTGTCCCCGGCAAGCGTCATGTCGCCGTTGTAGGTCTTGTCCCGGTCGGGCGACCAGATCTTGCCGTCATCGTACAGCCCGCCCGCCTGGGGCACCATGTCCCAGACGATCCGCTTGCCAAGGTTCGGGCTGTCGATCTCCTTGCCCTCGCCATTGAACGCCTTGACCAGCGTGCCGCAGAAGGCGGGACCGCAGGGCTTGACCTGGACATGACCGAAGTTGCCGTTGTCGTCCGTCCTGGTCTGCCACAGCCCTTCGACCGGATCGGCCAGGGCCATCCCGGCCATCAGCGCAAACCCCGCCGCACAAGCGAAAACCCTCATCCCTGCGTCCTCCGTCGCAATTTCCCTGCCCGCGACTTTGCGCCCGCCGCAAAACCGATCAAGCGTGACGTCGGGTCGCGCGCCCGGCCTTTTCTTTCGCGCCGCCCCATGCCAAAGACCGGCCCGACCGGAACGGGGGCCCGCCATGATCCTTTACCCAGCCATCGACCTGAAGGACGGCCAGTGCGTCCGGCTTCTGCGCGGCGAGATGGACGCGGCCACGGTCTTTGGCGACGACCCCGCCGCCCAGGCGCTGACGTTCCAGGACGCGGGCTGCGAATGGCTCCACCTCGTCGACCTGAACGGCGCCTTCGCGGGCCAGCCGGTGAACGCCGCTGCCGTGGAAGCCATCCTGCGCGCGGTCAAGGTCCCCGCCCAGCTTGGCGGCGGCATCCGCGACATGGCCACCATCGCGATGTGGCTGGACAAGGGATTGTCCCGCGTCATCCTCGGCACCGTTGCCGTCGAGAACCCCGCACTGGTGCGTGAGGCCGCGAAGGCCTTCCCCGGAAAGGTCGCCGTCGGCATCGACGCCCGCAAGGGCCGCGTCGCGACCAAGGGCTGGGCGACGGAGACCGACGTCATGGTCACCGACCTTGCCCGCAGCTTCCAGGATGCCGGAGTGGCCGCGATCATCTACACCGACATCGACCGCGACGGCGCGATGCAGGGCCCGAACATCGAAGCGACGGAAGCCCTGGCCCGCGCCGTCGCCATCCCGGTGATCGCCTCGGGCGGCGTCTCCCGCATCGAGGACCTGATCGCCCTCCGCGACACCGGCGTCATCGCCGGAGCCATCTCGGGCCGTGCGCTTTATGACGGGGCGATTGATCTGGCGCATGCCCTGAGGGTGCTGGCCTCGGCCCCCTGAGACGTGGCTCCCACCCTCGGCGACCGCCGGTCCGCGCCAGCCGGATTTCTCGCAGCCGACCGCCATTGCGCCGATGGCGGGCGACGGGCCTGGGGACAGCGTTCCAGAGCCTTGATGCCACCGGGCAGGAGCCTGATTTCAGCAGACTGCCGAGGCAGCGTGGACACCGCGCCGTTCGATCCCGCTTGCTTTTCCGGCCCCCGCGCGGCATCTCTCGCCCATGCTCAAGACCCGCATCATCCCCTGCCTCGACGTGGCCGACGGCCGCGTTGTGAAGGGCGTCAACTTCGTCGATCTGATCGACGCCGGCGACCCGGTCGAGGCCGCGAAAGCCTATGATGCCGCAGGCGCGGACGAGCTTTGCTTTCTCGACATCATGGCGACCGAGGACAACCGGGCCACGATGTTCGACCTGGTGACCCGCACCGCAGAACAGTGCTTCATGCCCCTCACCGTCGGCGGCGGGGTCCGCACGCCCGAAGACGTGCGCAAGCTGCTTCTCGCCGGGGCCGACAAGGTCAGCTTCAATTCCGCCGCCGTGGCCGACCCCGACGTGGTGGCCCGTGCCGCCGACCGCTTTGGCAGCCAGTGCATCGTCGTCGCCATCGACGCCAAGACCACAAGCCCCGGCAGGTGGGAGATCTTCACCCACGGCGGCCGCCGCGCCACGGGCATCGACGCGGTCGACTTCGCCCGCACCGTCGCCGCCAAAGGCGCGGGAGAGATCCTGCTGACCAGCATGGACCGCGACGGCACCAAGGGCGGCTACAACATCCCGCTCACCCGCGCCATCGCGGACGCCGTGGACATCCCCGTGATCGCAAGTGGAGGCGTCGGCACGCTTGACCACCTGGTCGAAGGCATCGCGCAAGGCCACGCCAGCGCCGTCCTGGCCGCCTCGATCTTCCATTTCGGGACCTTCACCATCGGCCAGGCCAAGGCCCACATGGCCGCCGCCGGCATCCCGGTGCGTCTGTCATGAGCCTGGAAAGACTTGCCGCCACCATCGCCGCCCGCAAGGGGGCGGACCCGGACACGTCCTGGACCGCGAAGCTTCTGGCCAAGGGCCCCGAGAAATGCGCCGAGAAGTTCGGGGAAGAAGCCGTCGAGGCGATCATCGAGGCGGTAAAGGGCGACCGGGCGCGGCTGACCTCGGAGGCTGCCGATGTCCTCTACCACCTTCTGGTGATGCTTGCCGCGCGGGATGTGACGCTCGAAGATGTCCTGAAGGAACTCGACCGCCGCGAAGGCACCTCGGGCATCGCCGAGAAGGCGAAACGCTAGCCACGGGCGCCCGCAAATCTTTTCGAAAAGATTTGCAAAATCCTTCGAAGGATTTTGCGGCGCTACAGGCCCAGCCGCGGGATCTCGATCGCCGGGCAGCGATTCATCACCACCTTCAGTCCTGCCCCCCGGGCGCGAGAGGCCGCCGCCTCGTCCACCACGCCCAGCTGCATCCAGACCACCTTTGCGCCCTGGCGGACCGCCTCGTCGGCCACGGCCCCGGCTTCCTCGCTGCGGCGGAAGATGTCGACCATGTCGACCGGCCCCGCTTCGGCCAGGGTCGCCACCACCGTTTCGCCCAAGGCTTCCTGTCCGGCCTGGCCGGGATTGACCGGAATCACCCGATAACCCTTGCGCCTCAGGTAATCCGCCACCCGGTGACTTGGCCGGTCGGGCTTCGGCGACCAGCCCACCAGGGCGATGGTCTTCACGGAGGAAAGGATGTCACGGATTTCGTTGTCGCTTGGCATGGGATCTCCGAAAAGAAAATGGCGCCCAAGGATGACCTCAGGCGCCAAGTAGCGGAACGAGGGACAGTGAAGAGAGTACGGGGTTCCGGACCCGTGCCTCTGTACAATGATGTAGGAACCAGAAGCCGGGATTGAAGACCCGTCTCAAAGACGTGATCACGACCGGGTCGCCGCATAAAGCGACACCGCCGCCGCGTTCGAGACGTTCAGGCTGCCGAAGGCCCCGGCAAAGGGGATGCGCGCCAGGACATCGCAGGTCTAGCCGTCTTTTCCCGCAGCCCCGGACCTTCCGCCCCCAGCACCAGCGCGATGGGCCTGCCGTTCACAGCCGCCACCGCCCTGTCCAGCGCGACCGGGGCCTCGCCATCCAGCCCGATCAGGGTAAAGCCCATGTCCTTCAGCGCCTGCATCGCTTCGGACAGGTTCGTCACCTTCAGATAGGGCTGCCGTTCCAGCGCCCCGCTGGCGGTCTTGGCCAGCGCCCCGGTCTCGGGGGCCGAGTGGTGCTTCGGCGCGATCACCGCCCGCGCCCCGAAGACCTCGGCCGAGCGCAGGATCGCCCCCACGTTGTGCGGGTCGGTCACCCGATCCAGCAGGACAACCAGCGGCAGACCCTCGCCCGCTGCGCAGACATCGGTGAACTTGCCCCAGTTCAACGGCCTGACCTCGACAGCCGCACCCTGATGGACCGAGCCCTCGTCGATCGGCACGTCGAAGTGACGCGGCTCCACCACCTCGGGCGCCATCCCCGAGGCCGCAACCGCCGCCTCCAGCTTGTCCAGCGCGTTCTTGGTGACGACCAGCCGCAGTTTCTCGCGCCGGGGGTTCATCAGCGCATCGCGCACCGCGTGCAGGCCGAAAAGCCAGACGGTTTCCCGCGCCTCGCGCCGTTCGCCACGCTCTTTTTCCACCACCCAGGCCGGTTTCTTGCCGCCCGCAGCCATGTCCGTATCCCTTCGAAAACCAGCCCGGACCTTGGCTTGGACCCGCCCCCGGATGCAAGCCGAAAACTTGGCCGGTCCGCTGCCGACTGCCCTTGACGCCCCCTGCGGCCTTGAGTAGACGAGCGCGCAGTGGGCGATATGCTACAAGGTGTGGCAGCGGACTGTAACTCCGCCGAGGCGACTCATGCCTGGTTCGATTCCAGGATCGCCCACCATGTTCTCCGATGAGTGTGATGACCGGACTGGCTCGGCACCTGCAGGGGTCGGGTTCACTGCAAGCCAGGCAGAGGCGCCTGGCCACGGTCCGGCAGGCCCGGGACCGCTTTCGCCATCCGGCCCGGCGGCAAACCAGGTCGCCGCCGGGGTGACGACCGACCCCACGCTTTTCGAATACCTGCGCCGCAGCTTCGACATTCCGTCGCACCAGGTACTGCCGGTCAACGGCGAGGACCGCCCGCAGGAAGAGTTCTTCACCTTCGGCGCGGGCGACCATTTCGGCGTCGAATACCGGTCCGAGATGCTGTCGCTGCACCGCCACAAGCTCAATCGCACCGCGCAGCAACTGGCGGAAGCGACCCTGCCCGACGACCAGCTCCTCCGGGTGCAGCAGGAACGGCAGGGGCTGCTGACCCGCGACCCGCGCGGCGCGCGGCCGGCCGCCTCGCCCCAGGTTCAGGCGTTCTGGGCGCGCTGGCGGCAGGACTTCGGCGACTCCGGCCTGAAGAACCCGCGCGGTGACCGGCTTCTGACCGAGCTTTCGGTCCGCGCGCTGGCCGAGCTGAAACCCCGGTTCCTGATGGTCAACTGCCAGGACCCCGATCACGTCCACTGGGGCAACGCCAGCCATTACACCCGCGCCATCGCGATCATCGACGAAGGCCTGCAGCGCCTGGTCAGCGCGGCGGATGCCGACCCGGTCTCCCGCGACAACACGATCTTCGTGATCACTCCGGACTGCGGCCGGGATGCGAACCCGCTGGCCGAGGTGGCGTTCCAGCACCACTTCAATTCGCGCAGCGCCCACGAGACCTGGGCCGTGATCTTCGGCCCCGGCATCGGCAAAGGCACGGTGGACAGGCCGGTCGACCAGTCCGCCATCGCCCCGACCATCGCCGCCGCAATGGGCTTCAGCGCCCACCCCGCCGAAGGGCGGGCTGTCGACAAGTCTTCCTGTGACCTCCCCTGCTGCACCAGACCCGGGTGGACGGCTGAACCGAGCCTTCCGCCCTGCGCCCCCTTGCCCCACGGGCGAGAGGGTCGGTCTGAGGGGGACCGCGCGCAGGATCTTCCAGCTGGCGCCAACCGACGCACCGGCCTGTCCCCCCGCGGCCGCGCGCGGCTTTGCGCGCAGCGTCCAGCCATCGCGGCCGGGCGTGTCGATCTGGCCGCC